>JACNIV010000064.1 GCA_014382915.1 Candidatus Cloacimonadota bacterium
TTAAATGTCCGCGATGTACTAAATCTAAAACATAATACGAATAAACAATTCTCATCTTTATTTCTCCTATTAAAATTATACTATTTTCTTAAGCGTATTAATAATGCTTCTACGATACGTTCAGATGCTTTTCCATCTAATTTATAAAGCATTTTTTTAATGTATTTCTCTCGAATATCGATAAATGGATCAGGTTTATTAAAACACTTATCCAGTGTTTCAGGAAGTTCTTTGGGTGAATTAATATGATAGCAGAAATCGTAAAGCTCTGATTTCATGCCTTGATCCAAACGTCTTTTGAAAATTCTCTTCTCACTGAATCTGTGCGATAATTTCTTTTTATAAAAATCGCATATTATCACATGTTTCTGCAGAGCCATCATTTCATAAATAGTTGAGGAAGCCTCTGTCAACAAAACATCTGCTGCACGATATAATGGCACAATATTGTAATCTTCTAGTCCGATTATTTTTACAGAAGGAAAACGTTTTTTGATTTTTTTAATAATTTTTAACTGTTTTCTCAAATTTGCTCCACCAAAACTACTTCTGAAATATATCCATTGATGGAGCTTGATTATCAAATTATAGTCTTTTGTGATTTCCGGTAATTTATATTTGAAAATTTCAAAACTGCTCGGATAAAATGTAGGTGCATACAAAATTGTTTTTCTGGATGGATCCAGGTTTAATTGTTCCAGTATCTCAGATTGTTCACTAATTTCACCATTGAACAAAGGATCGAGTTTGGCAAATCCTACCAAGTCTAAATCAGATTGGACTCCATATTCCCTTAATTGTTTTTCACGAAATGATCCTTCAATAAAACGGATATCAATCCTTTGATTATGGTCTCGATAGTAAGTAGGTTTTATGCCGATACCATGATATATCATGCAGCATAAAGTGGATGGGTTACAAAATTTTTCGATAGAATACCGACTCCATCCACATATAAAAACATCGAGGTTCATATTATAGATCAGGTTTTGTCGTTCTGTCTCATTTTGACCTAAAATGTATTTCCAGTTATTCTTTTTGAAAATATTGATGGTCAATTCCCTCTCTTCAATTTCAATATTATGGGTAGTAGAAAAACAGACATCAAAAAGCGGATTTTTTATCAATAATCTTGCAACAGGTTCCATTTGTGGTAAATGGTACAGGTGGTAGATATCAAAAAGTACTTTGTATTTCTTTCTCAATTTTATTATATTTCCTTCACCAACTCATCTATCTTTTCTTTAACTCTTTTCCCCGAGAAACCATCCAGACCAGAAAAAAAATAATTCCTGTATTCTACCAGTTTTTTCTTCATTTCAGGTGTGGGATGCAAAGCAGATTCCACAGCAGGAAGCAAATCATCCGGCTTGAATATATGGGGAAAAGCACCTTTCAACCACTCTTTCGGATCGATGGAAACAGATTCCATCCCATCCGAATGTTTCAGCTTGGAGGTAGGAAGCACATAAATGATGCCGTGTTTTCCCAGTGCCAGGAATTCATTGATCACACTCGATGTCTCGCTGATGAGCGTATCTGCCAGGAAGAGATAAGGATAGATATCATAATCTTCTTTAGGAATCAGGAAGACCTGTCGACTTTTTTTAACTAGCTTTTCATAAAATCTATGCTGCGAATGAGGAGCATATTTTCCTGCCCAGCTATACGGATGAAGTTTGATAATTAAATTATACTCAGGAAGAAGGTCGGTTATTTTTTCCTGAAGGAATTTAATACAACTTGGTTTGTAGGATGGTGCAAAAAGAATGGTTTTTTTAGTAGGATCGAGACCGATTTTCTTGATGAGTTTTACATTATCATAATACCCATCCCAAAATAGAGGATCAAGCTTTGGAATTCCGGTTAAATAAAAATCTGCAACATTTTCCCAACTCAGGCTTTTAATATAATCGTACCAATATTGTCCTTCCAGGAAAACATGATAATGGAAATTCTTCTGCCGTTGAATATTCCGTATTCGCAGTGTTTTTATTCCTACTCCATGATCAAGATGAACCCTCACAACATCACCGTAACGTTCGGGATGTTTGAGCACGTCTCCGCAGATCACTAGATCAAAACCGCTGGTTTGATCCGTTATTTTAAGTCCTTCTCCGGTTAGACGCTTTTCGATCTGATTTTTTTGTGGGATCAAAAATATTCCCAGAAATCGTTTCTCATCTTTTCCCACATGAAACTGAATATCATAATCAGGATCTTTACGAAGTTCATTATAGAGCGGAAATAGAGAGTTAAAATAGTATTCCTTTTTCAGGTCGAATAGAACTTTGATCATCTCAGGTATCCTTTTCTGAATCTTTTATGATGAAGTATCTGGAGCTTCCTGAACAGGTTCAACGGCTTTCTCTTCTTTGGGAGAAGGTCTTTTTCCTTTATTTCCAATAATGTATTTATTAATCTTTCACTTATTTTCCCATCAAGATACGGATTGATCTCTTCGAGATGTTTCTTCCTGTTATTGCTGAATTCACCAGGATTTTTCAGGCTTCTGTCTATTGCCTTTCTCAGATCCTCCGGATCGGTTATATTTATTGCTTTATCTAATCTACTTGAAGTTCTGAAAGTGATAACCGGCTTATCCAGAACCATGAATTCATAAATTACTGATGATGTATCCGATATCAAAACATCTGCCAGATGAAGATAGGGTGTGATGTCGTGATCTTCGATAATTCTGATATTTTCAGAAACATTTTTCTCAAAATTCTGATTAATTTCTTTGCTCATCAGTTCATGAAATTTAAGCAGCCAGAACTCGTTATTATTTATTATTTCCGGAATGACAGGAAGAAGAACTTCTGCAGACTGCATTTTCCTGCTGTGAGTTGGAGCGAAGAGAATGATCTTTTTGTCTTCAGGTATGTTCAATCTCTTTCTCAAATCTTCAGTTGGATAATTTAAGATGTGATCTATCTTTGACCATCCGGTTTCCCGAACTAAAAAATATTTATGTCTCTTCTGAAGTCTTTTATATCTTTCAGTAACAAAAGGACCGGAAGTGCAGTAAACATCAAAGAAATGGCGGATCTTGTAATGTGATCTTTTCTCAATTCCCAATCCGTGAAATATCTGTACTTTTATGCCTGGAATGCGGGGATCAACAAAGTTGCCGGGAACGATAACAAAATCGGGGTGATATGGAACAGCTTTCTCTACTTCACTCATTATCAAAAAATCTTTCCATTCATCCGGGATGTTTTTTCTCACTTTTTCAGAAACAAAGAAGGCAAATTCATGTTCTGTTCTTTGCAAAGATTCAACCAGAGGTTGTATAATGGGAATTGAATATTTTTTGGATATGTAAAAAAGAAATTTCATGTACTAAGCGTTATCAGCAAATTGCAGATCATACAGAGTCTGATATCTTTCACATGTTTTCAAAAGTTCTTTATGCTTTCCGATTCCCACTATTTTACTTTTGTCCAGAACTACGATCTTATCGGAAGAAAGAATGGTAGAAAGTCTGTGAGCTATTACTATCACAGTCCTGTTTTTAGTTGCCTGTTCAATTGCTTTCTGAACCTTCTGTTCAGCTTCCGTATCCAGAGCACTCGTCGCTTCGTCAAAAATAAGGATAGGAGGATCTCCTACAATTGCCCGGGCAATACAAAGACGTTGTTTCTGTCCCCCCGAAAGATTTGAACCTTTTGTATAGAGCATTTCATTATATTTATGGGGGAGTTTATCAATAAATTCATCTGCATAAGCTACTTCTGCAGCATTGATTATTTCTTTTGCAGAGACTTCTTCCAAGGTTCCATAACTGATATTGTTTGCGATAGTATCACCGAAAAGAATAGATTCCTGAGTTACTGTACCGAATAATGTTCGCAGATCTTTCAGTTTGATCTTTCTTATTTCGATCTCATCGATAAATATTTCACCACTTTCAGTATCATACATTCTTTCCAGGAGATTTACAAGAGTGGTTTTCCCCGAACCGCTTCCTCCCACGATGGCTACTCTTTCACCTTTGTTGATAATCAGAGCAATATTTTTCAATACTTCCGGTGACCTGTCATACGAGAAGGAAACGTTCTTAAATTCAATTTTACTTTCAAAAGTATCTTTCTGCACGGCATCTTGTGCTTCTTCAATTTCAGATCTTCTATCCAAAATAACGGAAATCCTATCCAGTGAAACCAAAGCTTTTCGGATTTCTGCATAAGCTTGGGTTATTATTTTCATAGGATGAAGCATAGAAAAAATTGCCAGCAGGAACGCAATAAAACTTCCCAGAGTAAAATTACCGGAACCAGAAAGAACCTGGTTTCCCCCAATCAGAAGAATAACAACACCGGTGATGGTGCCATGCAGCTCGGAAAGAGGAACATTGAACAAATGATAAACCCGGGATTTTCGCCAGAACTTGAAATGCTTCTGGTTTATATCTTTGAATTTTCCAAGTTCATGATCTTCCCGTGAGAATGCTTTTACTATCCTCATGCTGTTCAATATTTCTTCTACATTGGAAAAAAGATTGGATGATTGAATCTGTATTCTTTTTGAATATTTTTTGATCTTTTTTCCAATATAATTTATTATAATGCTAAAAATAGGAAGTAATATCAAACTGATAAGAAATAACTTTGCATTCAAAAAAAGAGCAACTCTGGCAAAAATCAGGATAAGTATTATGTTTTGAAGTGCATCGAAAATGGCCTTGATGAAAAAATCACTGACTATCTTCACGTCGGAAACCATGCGAACAAGTGAATCTCCAACTTTGTTTATATTAAAGAAAGCGAGTGATTGATACAGGTATTTCTTGAACATCTGGTTGCGGATAGTTCTGATCGTTTTTCCACGTAGATTAGTAAACATTATTTTGTTGCAATAAAAGAATATGTTTTTCAATAAAACCAGCAGGATAAGCGTTACACTTATCAGCCACAGTAAAAATATTGGATCTGTATGAAGGAACACTGTCTTCAATTCTTCCAGGAATGGTTCATAATTCTGTTTCTGAGACAGCGCAAATAGACTTCCATGTTGGGAAATAAAGTGTGCAATGATCTTTTGAATAGCTATCCAGAACGAGGGGAAGTTAGTGTATATTATCGTTACTTTTTCCGGTTTGAATACATGATCCAGAAGAGGGATCGCCATCACAATGCTGACGCCGCTGAACACAGCATAACCCAGCATAAAAAAGAGTCCGGCAAGCAGATAGCCCCAATACCGGAGCATTATTTTATAAATTCTTTTTATATTTTTCATATTTTTTCTTTTCCAGCTTATAAAGCATGAATAAATTTTTCCATCTAGTAATGTGTCAATAAGAAACTAATGGTTATTAATTATAACTTGTTACATAATAGATAGAAACAGTTGCCTATATTTGGAATATTATTTTAAAGATTAGTATTTATTTGGAATTAAGTTAAAAAGATGTAATATGATATGGTTTATATCCAAGATTCAAAATATACTCATTACTTTCACTTTCAATAGTAAACAACTTTTTCTCAGAATTCCGATAACTAATAGCCAACTTTTCCGTATTACTATCTGGAGCTGCATACAAGATTAAGATCGCATTTGCCTGCTCTGCTACAAAATAATTCCGTTCAATTCCACGCTTCTTCGAAATTCTATCATCTTCCTGCGGAAAATTAGAAAGTATCAAACATCTGTCATTTTTCACAGCTTTTTTAAATTTCAGAGAATAGTTGTAATTTTCAATATTTCTCGCCGGGCACCAGATTATGTTTTGCTTTCCTTTTAGAAGTACATTCAAAAATTCTTTTTCTACAATCGTCTGAAAACCACCAATAACAGTTATTCCTGCCTTTCTGATTTCAATAGCTAAATCTAATGATTTTACGATGATATCCGGTGGACACTTTCGGGAACAGAACAATGCTAATTTATTATTTTTCAATATTTCCAGGTTTCCGATATGCTGAATATTCATAACTTAAATCTCTATTTTTGCTATCCTCTTTCTTAAGAAAAATCATTCATCTTGATTGTGATTTTTCTTTTTCGCTAACAGTTTCTTTTCTATCTCTTCTAATTGTTTTATGTCTTCTTGATCTGCTACCAAAGCTTCAGTTTTTTTTCGCTTTAGATCGAATTCTTCAAAACGTTCTTCAGCTATTTTTCTGGC
>JACNIV010000065.1 GCA_014382915.1 Candidatus Cloacimonadota bacterium
CATAATAGGGATCTACAGATGAGCCATAAGCAGACCAATAGTCATCAACATGCCCCAGAGTGGTTCTTCCATCAAGTCCATTCATAGTTGCACTTAAAGGACATTGATGTCTCCACATACTTTCGGTTGGAATCCAAACATCACCCCATTCGCTGTTATCCAAAGGCATAACTCCCGGAGTTAATCCTCCACCAGGGCCAGCATACATAAATCGATATCCGGTTCTATCATAATATCCAGCTTGCATAGCTGCAGAAGTTGCAGAACAACCAAAAGACCAATCAAAAGCAGGAACATCAGGCAAAATAACAGATGCTTCAGTCGGTTCTGCAATAGGAGCATGATAATTTTCCGGTGGAATACCTGGCACAATTATTTCATCGATCTCATTTCCATCTTCATCAATAAACGTACGAACAATGTACTTGCTATCAATCCTGTTTTGTGCCACAAGTTGAAGTGTGGTTAATAATAACATAATCACAAAAAATAATTTCAATACTTTCATTTTCCCCTCTCTTTATTAATTTTATTCTGCTTAAAAAATTAAAATACAGTTTTCCTGTCAAATTTATTTAATATTCAAAAACACTTCTACCAATAAATTCACGTAAAACAGAATCTGCCGGAACCGGTGAATCATCTTCCACAGCTTCCACTTTATTTAAGAGATCGAATACCCTGGTTGCTCTAATTAATGCGTCTTCACGCAGGGGGTCATCTTTATATCTTTTAGTCCATGTTTTGAATTCGGTAAACAGCTTTGCTTTGTATAATGCAATTTCGTACGGCATGGCGCTGTTAATTATAAAATCGGTCGTATTAATAAATGGAATAATATGCCTGATCTCGCTGGAGCGAACATAATGCCAGTGCTCCAGAGTTTGACGTGGATTGTATGCCCGATGTGCAGCATCACGCAGCATGCGGCGTATCATGCGCAGGTCTGTCCAGCGGATGAATCGTCCATCCGGACCTTTCATTTGCAGAAGAGGTTCTATGTACACTTTGAATTTATATTCATCGGGGATGCTTTCACTCATTTGCGGGTAAAGTCCGTGCAGGCTGTCTATGAGAAGTATCTCGTTCTTTTTCAGCTTCATTGCCGTGCGGTTCAAATGACGCGCACCCGTTTTAAAATCGTAAAAGGGAATTTTGATCTCTTTACCATCGCAGAGTTTTTTTATATGATCGTTGATCATTGCCAGGTCCAGAGCCTGGGGAGTTTCAAAATCGTAATCACCGAATTCGTCTGTCGGATGCATCTCCAAGTCTAAGAAGTAATTATCCACCACAAAAGCTTTGAATTTCAAACCGATCTTGTTTAAATGCTGTTCCAGTTTTATGGTTGTGGTGGTTTTGCCGGAAGAGGATGGACCACTCACAAAAACCATTTTCAGTTCTTTACTTCGCTGGGCAATATTTTCGGCAGCCGTGGTGATATCTTCTTCGTAAGCTGCCTCCGATTCATGCACGATATGAGGAAATTCACCTTTCTTGATGCGTTTATTCAAAGCTTCCACAGAATGCAGGTTATGAGAAACCGCCCAATCAAAAATATGCCAGATCTTTGACCAGGGAATGTTTTCTGAGGGATGAGAATCTTTCCTGGATTTTTCACGCCGATTACGGTTATTTTCTTCCCGGTAAAGAATATAGGTTTTGGCAACCTGTGTATGCCCGTTTTTTATCAGCACTTTTTCCACTACATCCTGTATCTCTTCGATGTGCGGAGTATAATCGGCTGGAAAAAGTCTTTCCAATTCGACCACAACTTTATTTGCAAGTTTATCAGCAATATCTTTATCCCGACCACCCACGGCGACTGCTGCCCGGTAGATGGCATTGGCAATTCTCTTTTCCTTGAACGGTACAATAGCACCACTGCGTTTCACAGCATGTTTAAACTTACTCATTTAATCCTCAATATTAATTCTCCTTTTCACTTCCGAAGCGGAAGTAGAAGATTATATTTTAATAATTTTCTCTGCCATCATCCAACCGTGAGCAGTAGCATAGATAATAGACCGCGTAGCGCCGGAGCAATCACCGATGAACTTGAGGTTATCGAAATGATCGTTGTGTAGCCTGTTCGAATAGAACTTGATCTCGGGAGCATATAACAGATTGTCATCATTTGCCACGCCAGGAACTACTTCGTTTAAATTCTCAATAAAATCGATTATGCTTTCTGCAATGCGGCGTGGGTAAGCAAGATTGATATCTCCCAGGATGTATTTATCTTTTTCCAGAGTGGGAAAGACCCGATACAGGTGTTTGGTTCTTTTGGAGCTTTTGAAGTTATTGTATGTTTGCAGAATAACTTTATTTTCGCCTGCCAGCAGGTTCGTAAGTTTGGCAATGTGCGAGCCGAACCCGATGGGATCGTTGAACGGTTGGGTAAGCTGGACTGTTGTAAGAATGGCAAAGTTGGTGTTCTTACTTTTTTCCTTCAATTTGGAATGCCCGTTCACAGTTACAAAATCATCATAATTTTCGGTAACAACAAAGCCGCTGGGGTTGTTACAGAAAGTACGTACCATATAACCTGTCTTACTTTTGTACTTCACTTTGAATTCGTACATTTCCCTGTTCAATTCTTCCACAATATGATCCGGCAGTTCATAACGTATTCCCAGATCAACTTGCGTATTGTCGGTTATAAGTTCAGGAAATTTCCCGATCACATTTTTTACCAGTTTATGTCCGCTTCTGCCTACAGCTACCACCACCATATCAAAGCTGTCTTTGTTATTCAATATAACCGTATTGGCAATCGGTTCGATATCAAGGATCGGTGCTTCAAAATGGAAATGAATGTTCTTTAAATTCTTAAAATCTTCATATATGGAATAAAGAACCTTTTTCAGCTGGTCTGTACCAATGTGGTAAAAATCAGAATGAATAGGCTGGAAACCTTTTTCATAGAATTTATTGTAGTATTCCTTCTTGGCAAAAGAACTGCCCTTCTCATATTTTTTATCTTCAGTTTTATCGATGTAATAATTCACAAGTTGTTTTTGCAGATCCATATCGACATCGATATTTCCACCCATTTCATTGGATACGAACAGTTTACCGTCTGCCCGTATTCCCGAGATACTCGATGAATAAATATCTTTGCTCTTTTCAAAAATGTGAATTTCATGCTTGGTATTTTTTATTCGTTCTATAAACCCGATAGCTGCTGCACCAAACCCGATAATTGCTATTCTCATTTAAATTCCTTTTTCAATAAAATTTATATTTCGAAGTTTAGTTTTTATTTAAAACCGTCAAATTCTTTTTAACAATTCACAAGCATTTGGAGATTTATGCATTATAATACAATATTTAATATTTCATACTTGACAAAGAGATTTCAAATTCAATTCATTGACATGGTAAAGATCGATTTAAATTAAATGTTTAAGGAGGAGAAAAATGAAAAAGTTTATTTTTAGTTTAATTTTCATTAGTTTAATTTCATTGCAGGTATTTGCATTTCAGGGAAGTGATAAATTGGAAATCATCAGGAAAAAAACTGCACTTCGATTGGTGCGGAATGATCATCATAATTCAGAGCGTATAAAAATTCCCGATCCTTTCCAGTTTGATCATAATAAGCGGGAAAAAACAACTGTAAAATCTTATCCAACTGAATCCGGAAACAGAGATTTGATGGATGTGAAGATAAACGGAGAAGATCAGGCAACTATCGTTCAGGGAGATGACTTTGTTGTAACCATCTATTTTTCTGATGGCTGCTCGGAAGCAAATGTGAGCATGTGGGCAGATATGAACGGCAATGAAATCTGGGAAGATGATATCGATCTGCTTGTTCCCGATATGCAAGATGAAATAATGGATAATGACCTTGATGATGAAGACCCAACCGTGGGAGTATATCAGATGACATTTTATGGGGATGAAGACGGACCGAACAGGGTTTCCAACCTGGGTTGTTTTTTTGTAGCAGAAGATGCTGGTGGCATCGATGATGCTTTTTTATGGATAGATCCGATCACATCAGATTATTCCGTTTCCGGTTTGGTTACTCCGGCAGCTCCAAATGTTATAATTGCAGCTATGTCCAGTGAAGAGAATATGTGGATGACAGCTACTGATGCATCAGGAAATTATCAAAATTTTGTACCTGTAGTAACGGATTATATGGTTATGGCTTTTGATCCGATTGGTGTTCTGGGCGGCGGGATGTTCCCGGATACGGTTTATGTAGATGTAAATATCAATGGCCATATTACCGGTTATAATTTCAATTTTATTCCGGGAAATGCTAATATCGAAGGAACGGTTCTGGATGAGAATGGTGCTCCGTTAGTGGGTGTAACAGTTTATGCCGAAGGTCAAATGCCAGGTGGTGTTACAACTGAAACTAACAGTTCGGGATATTACAATCTTACTGTAATCGAAGGCTGGTGGGAGGTTGGATTCAATTGGGATGATCTGATTCCGGATTATTTACCTGTAGAAGAAGTTGAGGTTTATGTTGAAGAAGGTGGCACGGAAACAGTAGATTTCCTGATTTATGAAACTGATTCAACAATAGAAGGTACAGTATATTTAGATGATATTCCTGCAGCCGGATTTGAAATCGATTCTTGGAGTGAAATTGGAATGACAGAAACCGATAGTGAACAGGGCGGTAGTTATGTTCTACATGTGGCAAGTGAAGCGGATGCAATGGGTGGCTATAGCGTGAATGTGGATATCTGGGATATCCCGGACGTATATGTTGTTGAATCTTACAATAATATTATGTCCGGTTCCACGGGAATCGATTTCCATATTTACACAGTTACAGGTGGAGTTGAAGGGCATATATACGATTCCGTTACATTGGAACCTGCAGAAGATTGCTGGGTAAATGCATTCGATGGCACAAACTGGTTTGGAACCGGCACAGATGATGAAGGATATTATCAGTTACCTCTGCCAAACGGAACTTATGAGATCAGCGCCCAGGGTGAAATGTATTACCTGCAAACAGTACCCGATGTTGTGATTGAAGATGAAATGATCACTATGGATTTCTATCTCAATCCGATCTCATTTGATGGTGCTCTGGAAGGATATGCTTACGTAGAAGGAACAACCGATCCTATTGAAGGAGTTGATATCTGGGTATACAGCGATACTTATTTTACAGGAACCTGCACAAATGAATTTGGTTTTTATCACCTTGACCTTCCCAATGGCGTCTATGTGTTTGATGCGTGGCATGTTAGTTACTACAATGTTCATATAGATGATATTTTTATTGAAAACAATATAGTTCAGCAAAATTTTGAGATGGAACCGGTTATTTTTGATGGTTCACTTTCAGGATATGTTTATGAAGAAGGAACTACAAATCCGATCATCAATGCAAATATCAGCGTGGGAACTCAGGGGTATTGGAATATGACGTATTCTGATGGAACAGGTTATTATTACTTTGATCTGCCCAATGGAATTTATTCACTGGATTGCTGGAAAGATGGTTACCTGGGTTTTCACGAAGATAATATTATTATTAACGATGATAATGTTGTCTTTGATATTTATCTGGTTCCGGATGTTAACTCCGACAATGAGTTAATATTACCTGCAAGCAGTTTGTCTCAGAATTATCCCAATCCTTTCAACCCGGAAACGACTATTTCATTTACCACCGAGAACACCGAGAACACGAAATTAATTATCTTTAATATCAAAGGACAAAAAGTACGCACACTGATAAATGAAGAATTTCCAGCAGGTAGGCATTCAGTATTATGGGATGGCAGGGATGACAAGTGTGAACCTGTTTCTTCAGGACTCTATTTCTTTAAATTAGAAACAGGTACTTTCAGTTCTGTTAAGAAAATGATCTTAATAAAATAATAGAAGGTTTTTATAGAAAAAAACGGCTCGTAATTTCCGAGCCGTTTCTTTTTATACATGTTTAAAATCGTTCTAACTCATCATCAATATCGCTGCCACGCATCCTGTGCACATCATCGAGAGGTAGATTTAACTCCATGGCGATTGCTTCACTTTCCCATTCTTGTGCTGCCAATTTTAAAACCATCTTTTTCTGGAATTCACTATCACCAAAACCACGGGTGGACCGCTGGCTTTTATCTTTAAAATCTTATTTCGGTACTTTCTT
>JACNIV010000066.1 GCA_014382915.1 Candidatus Cloacimonadota bacterium
CTTAGGACTCCTCAATTCTAACTGAACATGTTCAGCCCTTATTTATCAAATGCCAAAACCTCTTATCCGGAAGCAGGATCATCTGATCGTTCATACATAATTGCTGATCGATGAGTGCTCTATATTAATAAGTCTCATTCCAAACCTACATTTATATTTATTTGCAAATGATAATTAGTTGACAGCATATATATGCTCATTTTTGTATACCACCAACGATATTAAAACTTGGTTGATATACGGAAATATCTTATATGAATTAAACGAAAAATAAGTTCCATGGATTTTGTGTTTTGAGTATGAGTAATATATGATGAAAAAATTATTCTTGTCGGTTTTATTTTTTTTGCTTTTACCTGTTTTCCTGAGAAGCGAAAGTACTCTTGATAGTTTAAATGCAATGCTTCAGGATGCAAAAAAAGGCAGCAGAGAAGAAGTCGAAGCACTGTGCCAGTTAGGATCATATTTTATCAAACAAACTTCATTTGATGCTGCTTTCGATAATTATATGCGAGCACTCGATACTGCGGAAAAGATACAATATTATGATTTGATCCCGTCGATTTATAATGGACTTGGAACGGTTTGGCGCAAGCGATCTGATAATGATAAAGCGCTGGAGCATTACCTCCAGGCAGTTAAGTGGGGAATCGAGGTTGACGATGAAAGAGGAAATACAAAACGGTTGTTAAATATCGGAAAAATTTATTATTATGAAGGAGGTTTCAATAAAGCACTGGAATATTATCAGAAAGCTGCCGATAATAGCGAGGTTTTCCATGATGAGTTGGGGAATGCTCATGCCTATAAAGAGATGGGATCAGTCTATAAAGCATGGCAACAATATCCCAAAGCAAAAGAATATTACGAAAAAGCGTTGCACATATATGATACACTCGGTGAAGACAAACGATCTGCTAATGTGTTGAATGAACTTGGGAGTGTGTATCGACATGAGAAAGATTTCCAGAAAGCTATAGAATATCAGAAAAAGTCTTTGAAGATCAAAGAGGAGATTGGTTATAAATATGGTATTGCCTCTTCCCTGAATAGTTTGGGAATTTCATATAAACAATTGAAAGATTATGACAGAGCGCTTGAGTATTATCAACGAGCATTGGAGATTCAACAAAATATCAGTGATGAGATGGGAGTGGCTGCAACGATCAGTAATATCGGTGTGGTATACCTGAAAATGGGGAAGCATAAAAAGGCACTCCAAAACTTTTGGGAAAGCAATACCCTGGCGCACAAAATTGGTTATAATCAATTGATCATCAATAATCTGCAGGCCATATCAGATGTCTATTCTGGACAAAAGAACTACGAACAATCTCTGGATTATCTCAGTAGATCCGTTGCGTTGAAAGATTCAATCTTCAATGAAGAAAAACATAAACAGTTTGCCGAGATGCAGACAAAATATGAAACCGAGAAAAAAGAACGGGAAAATGAATCCCTGAGATATGACCTTGAACTGAAACGACTCGAAATCGAACGACAGAAAATACAAAGGAATTTCCTTGCAATGATCGCTGGAATCATCCTGATCTCTGCGATAATCATCTATATTCAACTCCGTGCAAAGAACAGGGCTTTTCTCGCCTTGAAAAAAGCGAATGAAATGATCTCGAACCAAAAAACCGAATTGGAAAGATTGAACAAAACCCGCGATAGATTCTTCTCGATCATCTCACACGATCTCAGAAATTCGCTTGTCACGACCAAAATGGGCGTAGAGCTTCTCGATAATATTGAAGACCTGGATAAAGAGGAAATGTTTGTCGTTGTTCATGAGATAAAAAGCTCGGTCGAGATTGTCTCAAAATTATTGGAGAATTTATTGGAATGGGCGAGGATTCAGATCGGTAGGATTTGGGTTGAACCTGAAGATTTTTCCTTATCCGAGGTGCTCGATGATGTTCTTCTAACGGTTCGAGCAAAATTGGAACAAAAATATATCACGCTGACTTCGAAGTTAGATTCAACTCTCATCATAAATGCGGATCGGAATATGGTTTTCTCTGTTTTGCAGAATCTAATTACGAATGCAATAAAATTTACAAACGAGAATGGTTTGATAAAGATTTCACAAGAAAAAGCTAACCAAGATCTGATGATCGTTATTTCTGACAACGGTATAGGGATGAGTTCTGACCGATTATCCCGTCTTTTCAAGGTTGATGAAATCGTTTCTACTCCCGGTACTAATGAGGAAAAAGGAACCGGCTTGGGCTTGATACTTTGCAAAGAGTTTATAGAAAAAAACGGTGGCAGCATCACGGTTGAGAGCAAAGATTTGAAAGGAACAACTGTCAGTTTCACTCTACCTCTGAAGAAGTCCAATAGTGCAAGAACGATAGGAAGAATTTGAGGTTTATATGAATAAAATTTTAGTTATCGATGATGATAAAATCGTTGGGATCACGTTATCCCAGCTTTTTAAAAAGGCAAAATATGAATTCCGTATTGCATATACAGGGAAAAAGGGAATTGCATCAATGATTGAGTTTGAGCCGGATATTGTACTTCTTGATTTTAAACTTCCTGATATTGATGGCTTCGAGGTTTTAAAGACAATAAAAGATTATCATGAGCACATTGTAGTTATCATGATCACGTCTTTCGGAGATATCAAAAAAGCGGTGAAAGCTATTAAGATGGGTGCCTACGACTTTATTACCAAACCCTTCGATAAAGAAGAAATCCTCAAGATGATAAGAAAGATTCTTAATATAAGAAAACAATCCGAAATTCTCCCAGCAGACATACCCAAAATGATGGGGCAAAGCAAACCTCTCCAGCAGGTTTTAGATCACATACATCGTATTAGCAGTCATGATATAACCGTGTTTCTTGAAGGAGATACCGGTACCGGCAAAGAACTTTTTGCCCGTATGATCCATGATCTGAGTCCGAGAAGGGAAAAACCTTTTATCCCTGTTGACTGTGGAGCAATTCCGGAAAGTTTGTTTGAGAGTGAGCTTTTCGGGCATACACAGGGTGCTTTTACAGGAGCAACTGAGCATAAAAAGGGAAAATTTGAATTGGCACACACAGGGACACTCTTTCTCGACGAAATCAACAACCTGCCGTTAAACCTACAACCAAAATTTCTCAGAGCTCTTCAGGAAAAAGAAATTCAAAAACTCGGTGATGAGAAGCCCACAAAAATAGATGTGAGAATAATCGTGGCATCAAACAATGATATCTATAATGATGTGAAGAAGGGTACATTGAGGGAAGATCTGTTTTATAGAATTCATGAATTCAAGATCAATTTACCCACTTTGCATGAACGAAAAGATGATATTATGACGATCGCACGATATTTTCTTGAGGAAACGAATGCTTCCTATATTAAAAATATTACAGGTTTTACACCTTCAGCTATTGAACTACTTGAAAATTATTCGTGGCCCGGTAACATAAGGGAATTGAAAAGTGTCATAAAAAGCGCTGTCCTACTTACCGATACTTCGGTGATCGATGATGAGCACCTTGTTCTGAAGAATATAAAAAGGAAAGATGATGATGTTGAGGAACTCGGAAATGAATCGGGAAATGAAGAAGATTTGATCCTTGAAAAATTTACTTCCAAAACAGAGGAAGAGGTCATCCGAAAAGCCCTGATAAAAGCAAAGTACAACAAAACGAAAGCTGCGGAAATACTCGGAATCAGCAGAAGTCAGTTTTATAAAAAAATGGAGAAATTCAATCTTTGACTGGAGTGTCTATCTGAGAGACATTTTGTCCGGAAAACAGGACACTTCATACAGTTGTAAGATATATAAGGGATAAGCCCGAATCCTCACAATCAATTCAATAACTCCCACAATATCAAACAATTACAATCTCCAAGCGTATATAATTATTCTGAAACGATAAATTTGGCACAGGAATTGCTATCTCTTTCACAAACAAAGAATAAGAAGGTGATCATAATGAAAAAAATAGTAATTTTTATTTTACTCATTGCAGTGCAATCTATTGCATGGGCAGGTTTTCCGTTTGAGAATTTTAATGATGCTTCAGCATGGTCTGGTTACACTCCTGCACCTTGGCCATATATTAATACAATGACATTTAATGGTAATGAATGGACTTTCTATAGAGTAAGCCAATATTTGTCAGGATCAGATTATGAAATGGACATTGTTGGTTCTCAATCTGGAAAAATTACCAGCCATCATTTTGCAAACGGTGTTGGAACGTTATCATTTACTGCTGCCAGGGTAGCTGACGTAACAACTTCTATCAAAATATACTATTCAATTCATGATGATATTGATGATTCTTTTACCAGTGTGCTTTACAATGGTTCTTATTCTATTCCTATCACGAGTACATCACCAACAACTTTTAACATCCCGATAAATAGATCTGATGCTGTTTATGTTAGAATTCAAGCCTATCAGTCGACAGCAAGAATTGATGATATCTCAGTTTCGAATGAATTAGCTCCTGTAGTTCCTACTGTTACCGCAGCCAACATAAGCGACATCACCAAATTTACTGCTTCGGGTGGTGGAAATGTAACGGCTGACGGAGGTGCTTCTGTTACAGCTCGTGGCGTTTGTTGGGGTATTTCCCAAGACGACATGTTTTTGGGAGATGATAATTTCACAAGTGACGGTTCTGGGACTGGTGCTTTCACTAGCCAGATTACTGGTTTGGCTGCAAATACACATTATTATGTGAGAGCCTATGCTACCAACTCCGTTGGAACTGGATATTCGGAATTTAATTTCATGCCACAATTCACGACGCTAAATTATGTTGCTCCTACCGCGGTTACGAATAATGCATCAGATGTGAATCACGTTTTTGCCCATCTCAACGGAACGGTAAATGGAGATGAAGCCAGCACGACTGTAGTTTTTGAATATGGTCTTACGGATAGTTATGGATCGGAAGTTGCTGCAGTTGAGAGTCCCTTCACAAGTGGAGATGATGAGTCGGTTCATGCATCACTAAGTGAACTTGATGAATATACTACTTACCATTATAGAGTTAAGGCGACTAACGTAATCGGAACAACTTATGGCGATGATAAGACATTCACAACAACTAATAATCCCAATGTTGTATCTACTCAATCGATTCCACCGGCTACTCCCGATCCCGATCCGATTGAATTCACGGGTACAGGTGTAACACTCGACTTTTCAAATGTCTCCGGTGCCACAGGTTCAAATGATATTACAGTAAGTCAGTACAATGTTCAGCCGACAAATCTTACCGGCATCATCGGTTCTGAAGTTAGAGTGAGTAATAGAAGTTATCTGATTACAAATCATACAGGATTTACGTTCTCTACAAGGGCTGAATTTCTTATTGATAATATTCCTGGTGTCAATCCTTCCTCTTTCGAAGACACTCCTGACGGTGAAGTAACCGATATTAAGCTTTGGAAAAGAAACGAGTATGGGACAGGTGATTTCGTGAACCTTGGATATTTGCTGTATGATGATGGATCTGACGATATTAATGTAACCGACGATGATCTTCTTTACTTGGATGGAATTGATGGTTTCAGCGAGTTCACCTTTTCTTCAGATGGAGATCATTCTCTTTCTGTTATTCTTTCGACTTTCACTGCTCAATACATAGAAAACACACCAACTCTGTATTGGTCAACTCAATCCGAAACGGACAACATGGGCTGGTTTGTGTATAGAAATGTTGAAAATGATTTTACCACATCAGAAAAAATATCAGAATTTATTGAAGGACATGGCACGACTACACAACAGCAATCTTATATCTATGAAGACAATATTGAGAACCCGGAAGTCGGGGACACATATTATTATTGGTTGGAATCGATCGATTACGGTGGAATGGTAAACCATTATGATAAAGTAGCGGTTCTTACTATTCCTGATAATGACGATCCCGGTAATGGACCGAATGCAGAGCCGGTTCTTTACGGACTTTTTCAGAATGAGCCGAATCCAATGATCACGAATACGCATATTGCATTTAATCTGAATGATCTCTCACAGGTGAAACTGGATATTTACAATCTTAAAGGACAGCTTGTAAAGTCGCTTTATTCCGGCATGACATCCTCTC
>JACNIV010000067.1 GCA_014382915.1 Candidatus Cloacimonadota bacterium
AAGGATTCTTACTGCAGTAAAAATAGATGATGCAATTGAAGCGGATAGAATGTTTACAATTTTGATGGGTGATGAAGTAGAGCCCAGGCGTGAATTCATAGAAACAAACGCTAAATATGTAGAAGTAGATGTTTGATCATAATAATTGATTTCAAACATAGATATAAATTTCATTTAAAAATTAATTTTGGAGGATAGATGATTCACGACAGGTCTCGAATAGAAATAGTCGAAATAGAAGATGTCTTAAAAAAATTATATTTAGAATATTCAATGAGTGTGATCGTTTCCAGGGCATTACCCGATGTACGTGACGGACTTAAACCCTCACAACGCAGGATACTTTTTGCTATGAACGAACTCAATTTAACACCGGGAAAAGGGTACAGGAAATGTGCTAAAATTGCCGGTGATACTTCCGGTAACTATCATCCCCACGGTGAGCAGGTGATATATCCCACACTCGTTAGAATGGCTCAACCCTGGAGTTTGAGATATATGCTGATAACCGGACAGGGTAATTTTGGTTCACAAGATGGAGATCCGCCGGCAGCTATGCGTTATACAGAAGCACGGCTTCAAAAAGCTGCTGTTGACCTGATGGATGACCTTGATAAAAATACGGTAGATTTCCAACCGAACTACGATGATACCAGAAAAGAACCGACAGTTTTCCCATCCAAATTTCCCAATCTTATTGTAAACGGATCTTCCGGGATCGCTGTAGGCATGGCTACCAACATGGCACCACATAATATAGGCGAAGTATGTGACGGTATTATAGCCCAAATAAACAATCCAGATCTGGAACCCCTGGAACTGATGAAATACATTAAAGGACCGGATTTCCCCACAGGTGGGTATATCATTGGCACACAGGGAGTCAAAGATTATTTTCAGACAGGTAACGGCAGAGTTATAATGCGCGGTAAAGCTTCTATAGAAACGAAAAATAACGGTGCTGAATTGATCGTTGTTACCGAAATTCCCTACATGCTTTCCAAAACGCTTCTGATAGATAAAATAGTGAGTCTGGTAAAAGAAAAAAGAATTGAAGGCATCAGTGATCTAAGAGATGAATCCGGCAGGCAGGGCATGCGATTAGTCATTTCTATTAAACGCAATGCAGAAGCAAGAGCGGTACTTAACAAGCTTTATAAATACAGCCAGTTGCAGGGAAGCTTTAGTGTAAATAACCGTACTTTAGTAAGCGGTATTCCCAGAGTTTTGAACATGAAGCAAATGATAGAGAATTTCGTCGAATTCCGTCATGAAGTTATTGTTCGCCGTACCCAGTTTGAACTGGATAATGCCGAGCGCAGGTTGCACATTTTGGAAGGTTTCCGTATTGCGTTGGAAAATATCGATGAGATCATCAGTACGATCAAAGCTTCCAAAACAGTTCAGGATGCCAGCAAATCTTTACAAGAGAAATTCAAGCTCAGTGAAATTCAAGCTAAAGCCATCCTGGAAATGAGATTACAAAAACTTACAGGACTGGAAAGAGAAAAAGTAGAAAAAGAGTATAATGAGATTTTAAAAACTGTATCAAAATTGAAAAACATCCTGGATAAAAAACACCTGAGAATGAATATTATTAAAAAAGAAGTTAACGAGATCAAAGCTAAATATTCTGACGATCGACGGTCCACCATCCTGGAAGGAACTGCCGATATTGAAACGGAAGATATGATTGCAGACGAAGAAATGGTGGTAACTATATCTCATGCCGGTTATATTAAGCGCCTTCCTATAGATACTTACAGGAAACAGGGAAGAGGTGGTAAAGGACTTTCCGGCTCCGATCTCAAAGAAGAGGATTTCACTGAAAGTATTTTTGTAGCATCCACTCATTCATATATCCTTTTCTTCACCGATTTTGGCAAGTGCTATTGGCTGAAGGTTCATAAAATTCCGAAAGTAGGAAGACTTGCCCGGGGCAAAGCTATTGTAAATCTTCTGCAACTGGAAAGAGAAGAAAAGATCGAAGCTTTCGTTACGGTTCGAGATTTCGAACAACCACATTTTGTTACGATGGTAACGAAGAAGGGTACGATTAAAAAATCTGAGTTGATTGCTTTTTCCCGACCAAGAGTAAATGGTATCATTGCCATTAGATTATTGGAAGGCGATCAATTGATCGATGCTCAGATCACTGAAGGTGATAACGATATTATTCTGGCAACCAGTGGTGGATATGCCAACAGGTTCAATGAGACAGATGCCAGGTCTATGGGCAGGAATTCTCAAGGTGTACGCGGTATCATGTTAAGAGAGAGTGATAAAGTTGTGGCCATGGTCGTTGTGAAACGAGGAGGAACTCTTCTTTCCATTAGTGAAAATGGTTATGGTAAACGCTCGGAAGTAGCAAATTACAAGGTTACTAAACGCGGTTCCAAAGGCGTTATAACCCTTAAAACCACAGAAAGGAACGGTAAACTTATCTCTTTGCTTGAGGTTGTAGATAACGATGATCTGATGATCGTTACAAAAGACGGCATGATTATAAGGCAGGCGATTGAAAAGATTTCCATTATAGGCAGGAATACACAGGGTGTAAAACTTATCGAACTTAACAAAAATGATAAGGTTTACGACATTGCAAGAATTGCAGCAGAGCCTGATGTAGAAGAAGAATTGTTCGAAACATTACCTGAAACATCGGAAGAAGCAACAGATTTCGATGAAAGTACTGACTCCATTAATGAGCCAGCTGAAGAGCAAGAGGAAGCAACAGCAGAAGGGACTGATGAAGAAACTGATGAAGAAACTGATGAAGAAATTCCTGTGAAAGAAGAACCTGTTACAGCAACTCCAGACTCCGATGACAGTACTGACACCAATAATGAACCTGCAGAAGAGCAAGAGGAAGCAACAGCAGAAGAGACAGTAGAAGAGACTGTTGAAGAAACTGATGAAGAAACTGATGAAGAAATTCCTGTGAAAGAAGAACCTGTTACAGCAACTCCAGACTCCGATGACAGTACTGACACCAATAATGAACCTGCAGAAGAGCAAGAGGAAGCAACAGCAGAAGAGACAGTAGAAGAGACTGTTGAAGAAACTGATGAAGAAACTGATGAAGAAATTCCTGTGAAAGAAGAACCTGTTACAGCTACTCCAGCGTCCATTGAAAGTACTGACGCCAATAATGAACCTGCAGAAGATCAAGAGGAAGCAACTGTAGAAGAGACTGATGAAGAAACTGTTGAAGAAATTCCTGTGAAAGAAGAACCTGTTACAGCTACTCCTGTAAAAAAAGAATCTGCTGAAGAAAAACCAAAAACTGAAAGCGGTAAAGAAATTCAATTGGATTTAGAACTTGACGAATAAAAAGTGATATTTTAAGAATAAACACGAAGCAGAGACGATTTTAAAATCGTCTCTGCTCATAACTGAACAAAGGATTGGATATGGCACCAAAAAAATGGCTGATAGTAATTTTATTGTGTATGATAATGATTATCATTTCATCTTGTACTATCAAGTATATCCCGGTAGAATCCGAGAATGTAATAATTACTGACGATTATGCAGTGATCAAGACTAAAGGCTGGACATTTGCCGCTGAGAATATGTACTGGATAAAAGAACCGCAAAATCTTTCCGATTATTTCACTACCTTTTACATTCAAGTTAAGAACAGGCAGAATGAAGATTTTGAAATTCAGGCTTCAGATATCAGCTTGCTGGATGAAGAAGGCAACCAGTTCGACGTGGTAAGTCTGGATTACATTGAGAAGTTGTTGCTGCCAAAACAGCTTGAATACCTGGTGATTTCCAATATAGAAAATGAGAAACTAACCGATACTCAACAGCTTTTTGAAGATCAGCGTAGGATATTGGAAGAATGGCGGGAAGCAAAAAAGAACCTGATAACCTACTCACTGAGTTTTGGTAAGATCATTCCCGGCGCCAAAAAATCAGGGTTTATCTTTTTTCCCAAACTGGCTTCCGATAACAAATCCTGTCAGCTTGTTTATCGCAATAATACGATCCAGTTTGTACGGGGTGACAAAAAGAATAAGTAGCTGATTTCGTCATTTCCATGTAATACTCTCGTTACGAAGTTGTACTTCGTAACGCAAATGTATGCGAAGTTAAACTTCACTTTCAATTATGTTCACAAGTTCAACTTGTGAACAAGGGTGATAAACCAAACCATTGACAAAATAAGTAGAATATTAAATGTCGAATTTCTAATATATTAGAGAGGTAAAATAAATGCTGGATTTTATTAGAAATAACAAAAGAACACATTTTGCAGGAAAATTAAATAAAAATAACGTAGGCGAGAAAGTAACTCTGATGGGCTGGGTGCATCGCCGCCGCGACCTGGGCGGGCTCATATTCATCGATCTTCGAGATGTGAGTGGAATAATGCAGATCGTGTTTAAACCGGGAATAGCAGAAGTACATCAAAAAGCCGGTCGCTTACGTAATGAATATGTTATAGCAATTAAGGGAAAAGTTGCAGCTCGCCAGCAGGAAAATATCAATCCGAACATTACTACCGGTGAGATAGAGGTGGAAGTGGAAGATTTACTTCTTCTTAACGATTCTGAGCCATTACCTGTACAGATCAATGAAAACATATTGGCAGAAGAGGATTTACGGCTGAAATATCGCTATCTGGACCTGAGAAGAGAAAGACTTAAAGATATTATCCTGCTTCGTCATGAGATAATTTTTGCAATGCGTGAATTTCTTACAAATAAGAACTTCTTTGAAATTGAAACCCCGATACTGATGAAAAGTACTCCCGAAGGTGCCCGTGATTACCTGGTTCCCAGCCGGATTTACAAGGGAAAATTCTTTGCCTTGCCCCAATCTCCGCAGATGTACAAACAACTGCTCATGATCGGTGGCTTCGATCGATATTTTCAGATTGCCCGTTGCTTCCGCGATGAAGACCTGCGCGCAGACAGGCAGCCTGAATTTACTCAACTCGACCTTGAAATGAGCTTTGCATCTCAGGATGAGATATTCCACGTGATCGAAGAAATGTTCATATACATTTTCCGGAAAACGATAAATACAGAACTTAAAACACCTTTTCCCAGACTTTCTTATAGTGAATCAATGGAAAGATTTGGCATAGATAAACCTGATATGCGTTTTGGAATGGAACTCACCAGTATTTCTGATATCCTGAAAAATACTGAATTCAAGGTTTTCTCCGGTTCTCTGGAATCTGGAGGAAGTGTGCGCTGTATTGTTGCACCCGGTTGTTCGGGATATTCACGTAAACAGATAGATGAACTTACGGATATTGCAAGACATCTGGGTGGGAAGGGACTGGCATTCTGCAAGGTTGAAGAGAACGATTTAACATCAGGCATTTCAAAGTTCCTTTCAGAAAAAGAAAGCAGGAACATCCTGGAAAAAACCAAAGCAAAAGAAGGTGATCTTATCCTCTTTGCTGCCGATACAGATAAAATGGTCTTTAAAATCCTGGCAGAGATCAGGAATCATTTTGGTAGAGAATTGAAACTTTATGATAAGAATGAATTCAATTTCGTGTGGATAACGGACTTCCCGCTATTCGAATATAACGAAGAAGAAAAAAAATGGGAGACTGCACATCACATGTTCACATTGCCCAAAGAAGAGCATATAAAGTATTTCGATAACGAAGAGGATTATGGTAAGATCATCGGGCAATTATATGACTTGGTGTGTAATGGTTTAGAGCTTTCTTCCGGAAGTATCCGTTGTCACAGGCTGGATGTTCAGAAGAAGATCTTCGATGTGCTGGGATTCAGCGAAGAGGAACTGGAGGAAAAATTCGGATTCTTCCTGAATGCCCTGCG
The DNA here is from genome assembly GCA_014382915.1 of Candidatus Cloacimonadota bacterium. Classification (GTDB taxonomy): domain Bacteria; phylum Cloacimonadota; class Cloacimonadia; order Cloacimonadales; family TCS61; genus JACNIV01. The sequence goes on from JACNIV010000067.1 coordinate 5,814, forward strand.
CTATGGCACTCCACCTCACGGTGGCATCGCACCCGGTATCGACCGCATTGTGATGATCATGAGCAAGGCAGAATCTATCCGTGATGTTATCGCTTTTCCCAAAACCCTGCAAGCTGCAGACCTGATGAGCAAATCACCTTCGGCAGTAGCTAAAGAACAACTGGATGAACTGGGGATTGCCATAACCACGAAGGCACAAAGACACGAAGAAGAGAAATAATTTTTGATGTTATCGAACCCCTT
>JACNIV010000068.1 GCA_014382915.1 Candidatus Cloacimonadota bacterium
TGATGTTTTTCCAAAGTCTTGGTTCGATTTATCAGTAGGTGTTATTTTATTATGTAAATCTTGTTTTGAAGAGTGATTTGAACTACAAGCTAAAATAATTGATACAATGATAAAACACATTAAAGTTTTCATAAGAGTTCTCCATATTCTTTTTTAATGACTATTAATATCACAAACAAGAATACTTATGTTAAACTACCTCGTTATCAGCATTTCTTCCTTTTTACTTTTAATAACAATAGAAACTTGATTCGGTACGCAAATAATGGGAAAGTGGTCGTTCCACCCCTGCTTAACGCAGTATTGATGCCGGCAGGTTGATTCTTTCATGCGCACTTTTCCATTCTCAATTTCTGCCGTAATTCCCGGAGCTATTTCTATCAGTTCATCCTGGTTCAGGTCACATTTTTTTACTAACTGGTTATGATAATATATTTCCACTTCCTTATTCCTGTAGTTTTTGTTCATTCCCCACAGGAAGATACCGGAAACGATCAATAAGATAACGATGAGAACAATATCGGCAGGAGTGAGTATTTTCTTCAGATCTTTTATCATTAATGAAATACTCCGTAGATCTTATGCCCGCAGGAAGGGCACTTTCCCTGCAGAATGTTGCATTCCATGGTATAGCTGCGCGAGATCAGCATGTGGTTACAATTCGGGCAGCGTGTATCTTTTTCTGTTAGAACATTACCCAAATAAACGTAACACAATTTTTCTTCGGCTATTTCCTGTGCCTTTTTCAAATGAGAAATTGGAGTTGGCGGATTACTCATCTTGTAAGTAGGAAAGTAACGTGAGAAATGGAGTGGTATTTCTGGATTTACTTCTGCCATAAAATCAACAAGTTTCCTGATCTGCTCCTCAGAATCATTTTCGTCTGTTATAAGCAGGTTAGTGACTTCTAAATGACATTTTTTAGAAACAGTTTTAATGGTTTCCAGCACGGGTTGTAATTTTCCACTACAAATATTTCGGTAAAATTCATCATCCATCGATTTCAGGTCTATGTTCATTGCATCGATGTAGGGAAGAAGCTCCTGCAGAGGTTCAGGATTTACGAATCCATTTGTTACCATGTTGGTTTTAATGCGGTTTTCCTTTAGTAGTTTGGATGCTTCCAAAACGAATTCAAACCAGGTAAATGGTTCGGTATAAGTGAATGACACAAACTCGCATAAATGCTGTTTGCAGAGATCGACCAGTTTACTTGGAGTAACCTCTATGGTGTGTGTTTTTTGCTGACTGGAAGTGTAATTCTGGCAGAATTGGCAGGAAAAATTACAGGAGTTTGGTCCGACTGAAAGAACCTGTTCTCCGGGAAAGAAATGATACAAAGGTTTTTTCTCCATGGGATCCAAGCTGATGGTAATGGTTTCGGCATAGTTGGTTGCATAAAGATTGCCATCGATATTTTTTCTGCCATTGCATTTACCATTTTCTTCCAATGTAATCACACAGAAATGCGGACAGAGAAGGCATTGAACTTTCTGATCTGATAGCTTTTTATAATATAGAGCTTCTTTCATAATTTTTTTATTTCCTTCTATTTGTCGTCTTCACTCCCACGAAAAAATTCGTGGGTTTTTCTGGTCATACCATGATTTTAATCGTGGTGACCGCCACTTATGATCATGACTAATACTACTTTCAATCGTGGTGGTCATAAACACTACTTTATATATTTCTCCAAAATTTCCAGATTCATTTTCAAACTATCGGAATTGAATTGTAAAGTCTTTTTTGTATTTTCTTTAAACTGTTTTGTAAAATTCAATGTTTTATTAATTTGAATTAGCTGCTTTGTAAAATTCATAAATAACATTCTGACTGTACTGTCCCAGGCGATATCCTTGTGAATTCCAATCAATAAAATCCTGAACGCTTTTAAATTCATGATAGGGGCTCACGATCGATTCGATATCTAATCTTACAGGTTTTTCGTTTATTCTTACGATCAGGTCATTTGAATCTGTATCACCATTTTTAGAAATGATATGTTCATAGAAATTCCGCATCATTCCAGCTCTCCAGAATGTGATAACCCTCTCTGCTGTGATCGTTCCGACGAGTTCGGAATTTTCCGGAATATCCTTTTTTAAACCACCGAATGCTTTTTTAAAAAAAGGTATCTGCATCGAAAATCCTTCATCTGCGCGTGTATAATCCAGTTTCACTTTTCCTAAAAGTTCGGTAACCCTGGAAGGAGCAAATGAAATACTGAAACCTGTAAATATTTCATTACTGATGTTCTCTAAATAAATGCCTGCTCTGTATCCTTTCCATAAACCTCCAAGATAAATGCTATAGCCAAAATCAGATTTTCCTACAGGTTCTTCTCTGGTTTGAAGATAACCTGTTCTTGCTTCAAATTCCATTATTCCAAATTCTTTTTTAAAGAATAAATAACTTTCTATAAAGTCAAATCCTGTACGTTCATATAAATCCCAGTGAATCAGGGAATAATGACAGCCGAATCCAAATTCGGAAAAATAATCCAGGCATAATATCTCTCCGTAATATCCACTCATTTCACCGCTGCGTATATCGGTCAATCCCGCAACCTGATCGAACTTTGCAATATTATCATAATAGGGGAAACGTAAATATCTTATCTTACCGATTCTTAAACTTCCGCTTATTTTGCCGTACCTGCTGTAATGAAAGCCAAAAAGTTCAAGATAAAGCTCATCAAAGTTGGGTTCGATCTTTTCATAGATCGTTTCGGAATCCCGATACATTTCGATGAGATTTACTTCTTTATTTGAACGTATCACGCTGTTAATGCGAATTCCCGGGTAAATATAGGAATATGTGCGAATTTGGAGATTACGAATATAAAGATGATCGCTCCAGAAATGGAAACCGAGGGATGCTTCGGTCTGTCCTGAGAATTTTCCTATTTTTGGGAACCAGAAATTAGATGAAACATCACTTAGTAAAGAACCTGATATTGCAAAAAAAATAATGATTATTAAAACTTTTTTCATTGTTTTCATGCTGAATAACTCTTTTTAAATTTCCTACAAAGCATTTCTTTGTTGATGAGATTCTTCGTAGGTTTGAACAAGAAGAATTCCTCCAGCTTACATAAGATTTCGACTTGGCTGGCAGAAAGACATCAACTTTTTAAAATTCATGGTTTTTTTCGATCATACCATGATTTTAATCGTGGGGATCAACACTTACGATTATGACTAATACTACTTTTTAATCGTGGTGCTCATAAACACTACTTTATATACTTCTCCAATATCTCCAGGTTCATTTTCAAACTATCGGAATTGAGCTGTAAAGTCTTTCTGGCATTCGCTCCGAGTTGTTTGGCAAATATTTTATCTTGCGAGATCTTAAGAATGTCTTCACTTAATTTTTTCCGGTCGGATACAATTATTCCGTTATGTTCTTTCAGTCTGTCTACGGAATCCCGGCAGGAAGTGTGATATTTCCCGATAATTATGGGAGTGCCATAAAAAGCAGGTTCCAGCGGGTTGTGTCCACCGAATTTAAAAAAACTGCCACCCACAATTGCCACATCTGCCAGAGCATAGAACGTGTTAAGAATTCCCATTTCATCGACAATTAATAGATTACTGGGCTCTTTCAAATTTGAATATAATCTGTAATCAAAATTCTTAAAAAGTTGTCTTAATTCATTTATTCTTTGCAAATGACGAGGTACAATGATAGCTTTGAAGTTAGAGATTCCTTTCTCAAGGTGTGAAAAATACTCTCTCAGCAGCTTTTCTTCTCCGGGACGACTACTCCCCCAAACCAGAATGAAATCGTCCTCAGAATAGCCTAATTCGCTGCGTAGTTTTTTTCTATCGTATTCCGGCAAATCGATACAGAATTTCAGGTTGTATGTATTCACCACATTTTTAAAAGAAAAACCAAGAAATCTATTTGTATCTTTTACAGACTGGGCATTTACAGCAACCACAGCTTTCCAAAGCGGCTTCCAGAAGAACTTAAATCTTCTGTATCCGGGAAAGGATTTATCAGACATTCTACCATTTATCAATATAACAGGGATTTTCTTTTTTCTGGCTAAGGCTAACATATTGGGCCATAATTCAGTTTCCACCAGGATGATCAATTCGGGATTAATTCGCTTGAATACTCGCTTCATAGTGATCCTTAAATCGATCGGTAAAATGAATGTGGTTAATTTTGGACTCAATTTGCTGGCTGTTTCCTGTCCGGTAGTGGTCATGGTGGAAAGAACAAAATCCTTGTGGGGATATTGATTCAGAAGTTCATTGACCAATGTTTTAACGGCATTAACTTCACCCACAGATGCAGCGTGTATCCAGATCGAGTTTTCAAATTCATGCTTAATAAAACCGAGCCTTTCTTTTCTTTCCTTACCTTTGAATCTTAGTAGAAAGAACGGATAATAGAACCAGAATGCAATTTGCGACAGAATTCGATAAATAAACATAAATCTTCCTTAAAATCTATTCCATTATTTGAAAATAAATATCATCATCAACTCTACTGATAAATACTTTAACGTTATCTGTCAATTTATAAATCTTACCACTTTTTCTACCGACCAACCGCATGTGTTCTTCCATAAAATTGTAATAATCATCTTTCAGAGAAGATATTTCCACGATCCCTGTTACCGGATAGCGATCGAGCTCAACTATCATCAATGCTGGTCTAATTGCTACAATAATCCCTTCAAATTCCTCTCCCAGATGTTTCTTTATAAAGTTGAGTTTATTTTTCAAATCTACTTCCCGCTCAGCTTCATCGGCTATCATTTCATTTTCTGTGGCAGATTCTGCAATCTGAATAAGCCTGTTCTTATCGAATCTTTCCTGTTGGGAATTGAGCTTGTCCTTGATCTGGTGATGAACTACAAGGTCACAGATCCGCCGGATAGGTGAGGTGAAATGAGTATAATTCTGCAGTGCCAATCCAAAGTGTCCCATATTCTGAATAGTATATTTTGCCCGTTTCATACTACGCAGTACGACTTTATCGAAAACACGGTGATGGCTTTCGTCCGGCAGTGAATTCAATAATTCCTGCAAAGCTATATGCCTCTCTTTACCCAGATCGAATTTCAAGCTGTAATTCCTGACCAGTTTCTTCAATTTAACCAGTTTTTCTTCTTCGGGTTCTTCATGAATGCGATAAATGGTTGGTTTTGCAGAAAGTCTTTTTGCTACGAATTCATTAGCAACCAGCATAAAATTCTCGATCAATTTGTGTGATTCCGTTTGCCGGCTGCGCTGTAGATCTGTTATATGACCATCCTCATCGAAAATAAATTCGGTTTCGGGAATATTCAAACTGAGATAGCCATGCTTGATGTTCTTTACGGATAGGGCAGAGGAAAGCTTTCTCATATCATCCAGCATAATAACCAGCTCTTTATCTATTTTTTTCTCACCTTCAAAATGAGCATCGATCTCATCGTAATTGAACCTGGCATCAGATTTGATAACGCTTTCCACAACTTCCTGGCTTTTAATGGAAAAGTCAGCATTATAAACCGTTTTCATGGTTAGGGTTAGTTTTTCCTCGAAGGGACGCAAACTGCATACTTTATTGGAAATCTTCTCGGGAAGCATGGGAATAACTTTTTTGGGAAAGTAATAGCTGTTTCCGCGTTTAACAGCTTCCGCAAACAAATTACTGCTGTGTGAAACATAATGCGCAACATCGGCAATATGTACGTAAAGTGTAAATTCATCTTCATTTTTTTCGAGTGAAACAGCGTCGTCAAAGTCTTTGGCAGAAGCCGGATCGATGGTGATAGTGGTAAGCTTGCGCAGGTCGGTTCTTCTTATAATTTCTTCTTGCGGAATTTCAAGATGAATGTTGTTCAACTCCTGCAGAACATTTTCGGGAAAAGTTAATGGCAGTTCATACTGCTTAATGATGCTGAGTATTTCCACCTCAGGGTCACCTGCTTTTCCCAGTATTTCTATTATATTTCCAACCGGTAATTTCTGCAGGTCACGATTTCCCCAATTCAGAATTTTAAGAACCACCTTCTCACCGGGTTTTGCA
>JACNIV010000069.1 GCA_014382915.1 Candidatus Cloacimonadota bacterium
TATATATATATCAATTTGTTCTCCCGGATTGGGTGTGTTATCACCATCGCCGAATTCAGTATCATCGTAAATTGCGTTAATCGGACGAAGATAAGGAAATTCACCGGAAGCAGCTTTTACTTCTATGGATGGATCACCGAATAAAACAAGTTCATAATGTACCCAACGCAGGTAAACATTGCTTATAGCCTGGTTTGCCAATACGATCCTGGATTCATCTAAAGCTTTTCCAAGCTGACGAATATTCTCATTGAAGATCGCATCAAAGAATTCAATATCATAGGGTTGAGAAGGGCCATTTGTACTGCCGGGACTGTACCAGCCATAGCGAGTATTACCCACAAAAGCGAACAATCCACCTTCACAGATCACCAGGTTTTCACCAATGCTTTCAACACCATAGCTGGTAGCCTCATCAAAAGCAGCCGGATAACAACCCTGAGTATAGGCAAAACCATATTCTGTGTTTGTATAACTGGTTGCGTGACCGACGTTTTGTCCAAATACTATAGTTTCATTGGAATGCCCCATGTGATTCATTATACTCACGCCGCTATTAATAGCATCCTTCACATTATCGGCACTGTATGTGCCTTCTCTTTCAAAAAGCCTGAAAACATGATAATCCTGCTCGAGTGAAGGAGTAAGCATAGCAACTTCATCTTTATAATCACCACCCCAGGTCAGTGGGTTCCAATTCAGATTCTCACCAAAAAGATAAACAATGTCATTACTTACAGCAATTTCATCGACATATTGGTATGTTTTGTAGAAAAAATGATTGAACTCAGTTTCTGTTTCAGCAGGTATTCTGCCGATAGAAACTTCCGGAACCATATCTACATTATCTTCAATTTCACCATAAATTCCATCTCCATCGCCATCCCAATCGTTATCCAGGCATCCGTAATAAAGATCGCATGGCATATTCCAGTCCATAGTTCCATTGCCGGTATTGATATAGACTGTTCGGATAGGAATAATCTCATCATCTCCACCCAGGATTACATACTCCAAAGGAGTGACTGTGCCGGAATATGTTGTATATGCATCGTATATGAAGTTTTTAATCTTTTCCTGATCATTCACGCCAGTATATTCATTATAAATATCGGAGGTGAGAAAAGTGGTGGTGATAATTCCATGATCGTTTTTCCAGGTTATAAAATCATCAAAGAATGATTCTCTTTCGGAATCAGTAATAATGATAAGAGAGTAAGGATCAGATGGATCTACCAGGGTGCGATTGGAAACGTTTCCAGATTTTTTGTAAGAAGACAGTTCTTCATTGTTCACCACCAGATTTGATATTCTGGAGACGGTCTCTTCGTTTCCTAAAAGAACTTTATTTTGTTCTTCCCAAACACTTAAATTGGATTCAGATGAATATTCGATCTCCGCATTTTTAAACCAGACCACTTCTCCGGTTACAGGATTATATTTATATGGGAATATGTTAACCAACGCGATATCATATCCATTCAATCGCTGCACACCCAGTAATGTATAATCTTCTTTAGGGTAGAACTGGTTATGTGTATAAATTTCTTCATCTTTTTTTGTATTGTCCGGACCAGCCAGAGATATTGGCTGAGGAGTTCGTGCAAAATCTATATACTGGTTGGTGATAAATTCACCTTGATTCAGAAGTGTAATTCTAACTTCAGATAAATTCTCACCCATAGGAAGAAGGATCTTTACAGGAATATATGGCATAGCCGGTTTACCAGATGTCATCATTATTGGCAGGTCATTTTGAAACGCATTTTTTTCAATGATCGGTTTTTCAATCTCAATTGTGTTTGCCATCAATAGAAAGGGAATCAAAATTATAATCAGAACACATTTAATCTTCATTATATACTCCTAATATTTTTTATTTGATACTATGCAATTTTAATTCCAGTTTATACGTCAAGTGAATTGTAATTTTATATATACTTAATTGGAATTATTGACAATAAAAAAAGCCTTTAAAAAATTACCATCGTCGGGATGTAGCGCAGTTCGGTCAGCGCGTTCGGTTCGGGACCGAAAGGTCGGAAGTTCAAATCTTCTCATCCCGACCATTTTTTTATAATAAAACTTTCGAGACCGAAAGGTCGTCCCGACATAGATCGGGATCATCCCAATCATTTTCTTTAATAAGTAACTTTAAAATGGAAAGATGTCCCGAAATAAATCGGGAACATCCTGATAAATCTATTAATCCATTATTGCAGCTTGTGCTGCTGCCAGTCTGGCAATGGGTATACGATAAGGTGAACAACTTACATAGTTCATGCCTACTTTATGACAAAACTGAATTGAACTCGGTTCGCCACCGTGCTCGCCGCAGATTCCAACTTTTAAATCTGGTCTGGTGGAACGTCCTTTTCGGGTACCCATTTCTACCAATTGACCAACACCTGTTTGATCGAGGATCTGGAATGGATCATGTTTAAGGATTCCTTTCTTAATATAAATAGGAAGAAATTTGCCGGCATCATCACGGCTATATCCGAAGGTCATCTGGGTAAGATCGTTTGTACCAAAACTGAAAAATTCTGCATCTTTAGCAATTTCATCGGCTGTAAGAGCTGCACGTGGTATCTCGATCATAGTTCCCACCAGGTATTTGATCTTATCATTTCTTTCTGTAAAAACCTGTTCCGCAATTTTACGAACAATATCTTCCTGCATTTTATATTCACTGGCGGTACCAATAAGCGGAATCATGATCTCTGGTTTTGTTTCGATACCTTTTGCTTTCAAATTCAGTGCGGCTTCTATGATTGCTCTGGTTTGCATTTCGGTGATCTCGGGATAAGTATTACCCAATCGGCAACCTCTGTGTCCCAGCATCGGGTTGAATTCACTTAGTGATTCCACTCGGGCTTTCACTTCTGCCAATGAAATATTAAGCTCATCTGCCATCTCTTTCTGACCTTTTTCATCATGAGGAACAAATTCGTGCAGAGGTGGGTCTAACAGGCGAATCGTGACAGGTAAGCCTTCCATTGCTTCAAAAATACCTTCGAAATCACTTCTCTGAATTGGAAGAAGTTTATTCAGGGCTTTCCTGCGTCCTTTCTCATCTTTTGCCAAGATCATTTCACGTACTGCTTTGATCCTGTCACCTTCAAAGAACATATGCTCTGTTCGGCAAAGACCTATTCCCTGAGCACCAAAATTACGTGCAACTTTAGAATCGTGGGGAGTATCGGCATTGGTCCGTACACCCAGTTTTGTATACTTATCGCAGAGATCCATAAGTTCACCAAAATTTCCACTTAATTCAGCACTCTTTGTCTCTACTTTTCCTCTATAAACTTCCCCTGTTGAGCCGTTTAAGGAAATCCAGTCACCTTCTTTGAAAACCTTACCATCTGAAGTTAAAGTACGTTCTTTGTAATTTATTTGAATTGATCCAGCCCCGGAAACACAGCATTTTCCCATTCCCCGGGCAACAACAGCAGCGTGAGATGTCATTCCCCCTTTTGCTGTGAGAATACCTTTTGCTACGTTCATGCCACGCAGATCTTCGGGAGAGGTTTCAGTTCTGGCCAGGATGACTTCTTTACCTTCATCAGCCCATTTTTCAGCTTCGTCGGCAAAGAAAACAAGTTGACCTGTAGCAGCTCCGGGAGAGGCGGGAAGGCCTTTAGCGATAACTTCTGCCTTTTTTATAGCCTCTGTGTCGAATACAGGGTGAAGAAGCTCATCGAGCCTATTTGCTTCCAAGCGTAGTAAAGCAGTTTTTTCATCGATCAAACCTTCTTTCAGCATGTCTATGCTCATCTTTACCATAGCTACGCCGGTACGCTTGCCGTTCCTGGTTTGTAATATCCAGAGTTTTCCATCCTGAATTGTGAATTCAAGATCCTGCATATCACGATAATGATTTTCCAATTTAGTTTCGATCTCGCAAAGTTCTTTATAAAGTTTGGGCATTGTTTCTTCCAGCGAAGGAAATTTATTTTTTCGCTCTGTTTCGGAAACTTTAGCGAGTTCTGCCCATCTGCGTGAACCTTCCAGAGTGATCTGTTGCGGGGTTCTTGTACCTGCAACAACATCTTCACCCTGAGCATCGATCAGGTATTCTCCGTTAAAAATATCTTCACCGGTAGCGGCATCCCGCGTAAAGGCAACACCAGTGGCAGAGTTTAAGCCCATGTTTCCATAAACCATTGCCTGAACGTTTACAGCGGTACCCCATTCTTCGGGAATATTATTAATTTTACGATAATAGATCGCTCTCTCTGTATTCCAGCTATCGAAAACGGCAAACACCGCACCCCATAGTTGTGTCCAGGGATCTTCCGGAAAATCATGCCCGGTAGTATCCTTGATCGCTATCTTGAACCTTTTTACCAGATCTTTTAGGTCGTCCGAACTTAAGTCGGTATCATTGATAATACCATTCTGCTTTTTTACTTTATCGATGATCACTTCGAAAGGATCGTGTTCTTCTTTAGATGCAGGTTTCATACCCAATACTACATCGCCATACATTTGAACAAAACGACGGTATGAGTCCCAGGCAAAGCGGTCATTACCAGATTTTTTTGCCAATCCTTCCACTGCTTTGTCGTTTAAGCCAAGGTTAAGAACTGTATCCATCATTCCCGGCATGGAAACCCTGGAACCGGAACGCACAGAAACAAGACAGGGATTTTCATTATTGCCAAATTTCGTTCCCATTATTTTTTCAATATTCTCGATCCCAACTGCAACTTCGCTTTTCAGAAGTTCCTTCAGTTTGTTTTGTCCAAATTCGTTATATGCTGTACAGACTTCTGTGGTGATAGTAAAACCGGGAGGAACAGGAACTCCAACAAGATTCATCTCTGCCAGATTTGCACCCTTGCCACCGAGAAGATTTTTCATATCAGTTCTTCCTTCAGCTTTCCCATCTCCAAACAAGTAAACTCTTTTTTTACACATTTTATTTCTCCTTAATTTATTCTACTTAAAAGAATTATAAATGCGATAAGATACAATAATTCTATGAGCTAAATCCTTCTAATTCCCAATATCTGTCAACCAAAATAGTAATTTCTTTAGCATTGATAAATATTACAAAATCTATGTGGACAAATTACAATAAAAAATAATAATGTTTTACAGATGGAGGTTAAGTGGAATAAGGTAAATAGAAAAATATTATTTTACTCGGTTTATAAAAAAAGTATCCAGGAGGAAATTTGATAGCAGTTTATATCGATTCTGATCTGCAACGGTTCAATAAAAAGATTCGATATACCTGTAATTTCCTTTTTAAAACACTAGGCTATGAATTCAAATTCATTTCCCGTATCGATCAGCTTCTTGATAATGATATTTTGTTCTTTTATGGATTATTAGAACCTTCTGCCAAAGAAGCGTATATTCTTGCTATGAATAAGATAATGTTTTTTATACCTGTGGAAACAGATCTTCTGGAACCGGGAAAATTTAGCTTACAGGATGTTAAAAATTATACACGTGAAATAAAACTTATACAGAAAATTCCGATTATATCGAAAAATGAAATTAAAGTACCACTGCAATTTTCAAAACAGAAAGATCTATTCTATGGAGTTTTTAAATTTGATCTTATAGGCAATTTATTCTTCAGTCTTTCTAGTTACGATGAATTAAAATGCGAAAAAAAAGATAAGCACAATAGAGTTCCAGACACGGAAATATCTTTTTTAAAATTCCAGTTTACACCCTATGTTAATATTTTTTTATGGTTTGCAGATAATTGCATTGGAGATGCAATAAGCGAAATGGATAACTACTTTTTAATGAAGAAAGAATACTGGCCAGGAGCGGAATCATTAGCAGTATCCTTCTCTCATAATATTGATAAGCTGCGAAAATGGAATTTCAAATCTATGATTAAAAGTTCATTTGAAGATATTTTCATGATTTATAAAATTAAATACTTTGTAAATAATCTAATAAGCAGACTGAAGTATATTCTTACGAATATCGAAGATTAC
>JACNIV010000070.1 GCA_014382915.1 Candidatus Cloacimonadota bacterium
ATAATAAAGTACTTTTGCATTTTTATATGGTTTTGGAAATTTGTTATTATAATAAATTGCTAGCAAACTATTTACTTCATAATCTCTATGTTGTAATACATTGTTTGCTAATGCAGCAAGAAGCCTTCTTTTTGCACCGGGGACTTCTGTTGTATTTGGATCGGGACCTTTCATTTCTAAACAATAAATCTCATTATTTGTATTATCCTTTAATTCTAAATCAAATTCATAAGTATGAGATAAAAATTGTGTCGAGGGTTTTTTTATTGCATTTAATATTTTATTTTTTTCATTTTCATAATGGCTTAAAGTTCTAGCATTACTTAGATCATCAATTATAGAATCTATAATCTGATAAACATTAGATGGTAATGTTACATTTTCTCTGAATTTTCTTCTCACATTATTTTTACCCCAAGATTCTATTGCTATTATTTCAGCAATTTTCTCCATTTCGCATCCAAGTGAAGTTTTTAAACCGTGAATTCGATGCATCAATGGATCAAAATCTTTTAATAATGCCATTACAAAAGGATTTGCTGAATTAGCTTTAGGTTTAGTATCCGCCTTTTCTAAATATTTATTAACCACTATTTGAATTTGTTCAGTTATTTTTTCTTTAGTTTTTTTAGATATTGCAATCATTTTAAATCTCCTTCATTTGAAAAATTGTTTCACTATAAGCAGACTTATCTTTTTCAACTCTACTTAGTACAGGTCTTTTAAATTGGTTTATTATTTCCATACCAGCTTTTTCAGCGATTATAGGATATAAATTAAATTTATCATTTGCCACAAGAAACACATGATAATCATCTGCTAAGTATTTCTTACAATTCAGCAAAACTTTTGAAATACCTTCTATATAAGAATCCCTGGCTTCTTTACCTCTACCTTTAAAGAGAGGACCGATTTCCAATTTGTCTTGTCTTTTATATTTGAACAAATCATACGCATAGGCGTGTTGTTCATGGTAGTCTATTAAACCTACATACGGCGGACTGGAAAAAATTCCCTTAATTTTTTTATTTTGGAGTTGTTTACCAAAAACAGAGTTAATCTTTTTTAATGAATCAAAAAGATCAATTGTTCGTGAATCATCGGTAAGACAAATCTGGTAAGTATTGGTTCGTAGATAATCGAATTCGCTTAATCTCTTAATCGTATCCTGACTGTATCTTTGCCACCAGCTAAAGATGGAAAACAATGGTTTGCAGATTTTATAATGTTTATGACAATAATAAGTTTGTGCAATAGGTTTTTTTAATGTTGCTAAGTCTGAATGAGTTGTTGCTCTACATGATCTCACAGTTCTGCTTAAAATTATTTCTATAACTTGTCTTGTATCTTCATCATCAATATCTTTAATAAGCTGCTGGATAAAATCAATTTCTTTACGTATCGGCTTCAAATACCACTTCTCTATGAATGTATTATCAGAATCCTGAAGAACTTCAATTTTATATTTATCAATTAACGAATTAAAAATTGTTATGAACTCAACTTCTTTATCTTTACCATACTGCCATTCATTAGTATTCAGATTTCGTACTTCATATTTAAAGTCAGGAGAAGGGAAATATTTATTATTAAATCGATTAAGTTCTTCTAATAATTTCTCTTCAAATTTTACGGAAGCTGAATTGTAAATAAATTCAGATAATAGTTGAGTTATGCGATTTATCTCAGTATTTAATCTTAGTATGTCATGTTTTTGTACTTTGATGTTACTTATTAAAGAGTTGAATTCAGAAACATCGATACCAATTGCATTTATACCAATTTCATTTGCTTGTACTAATGTTGTTCCACTTCCACAGAATGGATCTAATACAATATCCCCAGGTTGAAAAAAAACCTCTTTCTTGAAATCGTTAAGATGACCATCTAAAAAATATTCTACAAGCTGTGGAATGAATTTTCCTTTATAGGGGTGTAAACGATGAACATGTTTTGTACGTTCTTTCTCACTGTATTCGTCAAAAGATAATTTCCAGTTTAGATCTTCACCTAAATGTTTTTTCCACTTCTTTTCCAGATTATTTACATTTGAATCGTAATATTTTCTTAAATCTTCAAGAGGTACTTTGGTGTTACTATTATTTCCTATTTTTCTCAAATGACCATATTGCATTAAATATGAGATTTGTGATGGATCTGTTTTTTTCCCATAATGTTCTGTAACCCATTTACTGGCTTCTTTAATTGATAATAAGTTTTCCATTATATACTCAGCACGTTAAATGCAAAGCAGCTATCACTTTCTTGTTTTCTGATATTTCGTTGTAAGTATTCACAGCCTGACCGGTCTTCTCGATTATCAGTTCAATGTTTCTGTTCGTAAAATGTACGATAACCTTTTTATCTATCTTCATAAGTCCGTAGGCTCCCGTACCGAAGATGATCACATCCACTTCTACTTCCAGCAGTTCGGGAATATCTTCCATCTCCACTTTATGCGAGCGTTTGCGCCACCATGATACATCTATCTTACCGGGAAATATTATCAGGTCACTGGTGTAGCTTTCCTCATCTATCATAATAGAACCGAACGAGTATGATTCTATCTTCATTATAAAATATATTTGGAAAGGTCTTCATCGGAGATGATCTTGTTCAGTTTATTTTCGACCATTTCCTTTGTGATGAAAGCGGTTTTGATTTTTTTATCCGGCATATCAAAAAGGTATTCATCCAACAGAACGTTCATGATAGTATGCAGTCTTCTTGCCCCGATGTCTTCCATTTTTTCGTTTGCCCTGGATGCGAAATCAGCAATTTCGGTCACCGCATCATCTTCGAAATCCAGTTTAACACCTTCAGCAGCAAAAAGGGCTTTGTATTGCTTTGTAAGGGAGTTCTTCGGGTAGAGCAGGATCTTTTCCAGGTCTTCTTTGGAAAGACTGTTCAGTTCTTCACGGATTGGGAACCTGCCCTGCAATTCAGGGATAAGGTCGGAAGGTTTGGAAACATTGAAAGCGCCTGCGGCAATGAACAGGATATGGGCAGTATCGATAAGACCGTATTTGGTGGGAACATTGGAACCTTCTACAATGGGAAGCAGGTCTCTTTGTACTCCGGATCGTGAAACATCGGCGCCCACCAGGTTTTCATTACCGGCAATTTTATCGAGTTCATCAATAAAAATAATGCCATTATTTTCCACCCTGTTCTTTGCTTCTTCGATAACTTTTTCTCTTTTAACCAGTCTGCTGGATTCTTCATCGACCAGGTAATTGTAAGCATCTTTTACTTTCATTTTTTTCTTTCTATCGCCCCTTTTAAAGGGAAGAATACCGGCCATGATATCACCAAGTTGAAAATCTATATTCTCCATTCCTGTTTGAGAGAATATTTCAATATGTGAAGGTTTAGGACGTTCTGCACTTACTTCCACTTCGCGTTCATTCAGTTCCCCGCTATCGAAGAGCTTTTCCATTTTTTTACGGATACGTTCGTGTCTTTCAGATTTTAGCTGTGTTTCTTCTTCGGTTTCATTGGGAATTACAGGTTGGCGTGGATACAGAATATCGATAATCCGGTTACGTGCGTTCACTTTTGCTTTTGCCTGCACCTGCCTTGTCATTTCTATCCGTACGTCGTTCAAAGCAATGTTCATAAGTTCACGCACCATCGATTCCACATCTCTGCCCACATAACCCACTTCAGTGAATTTTGATGCCTCTACTTTAATAAAAGGAGCATTGGCCAGCTTGGAAAGACGGCGAGCGATCTCGGTTTTACCCACTCCGGTAGGTCCGATAAGAATAATATTATTGGGCATGATCTCATGCTGAAGTTCACCTTTTACCTGTTGGCGGCGCCATCTGTTACGAAGAGCTATGGCTACAGCACGTTTCGCTTTATCCTGCCCGATTATGTATTTATCGAGTTCTTCGACAATTTTTGTTGGTGTAAATCTTTTCATTACAATTCCTCTATAGATATCTGATCATTAGTGTAAATACAGATTTCAGCAGCAATTTTTAGTGATCTTTCCACAATATCTTTTGCCGAAAGCTTTGATTCATGCAGTAATGCTTTGGCAGCTGCTACTGCAAAACTTCCACCGGAACCGATTCCTACAACTCCTTCATCGGGTTCCAGCACGTCACCCGTACCGGAAATAATAAGCAGGGAATTTGCATCTGCAACAATTATCATTGCTTCCAGCCGTCGCAGGATCTTATCGGAACGCCAGTCTTTTGCTAATTCCACAGCCGCTCGTTTGAGATTACCCTTGTATTCTTTCAATTTACCTTCAAATTTTTCAAAAAGTGTGAAAGCATCGGCAGTAGCTCCAGCGAAGCCGGCAATAACTTTGTCCTCGTGCAATCTTCTGATTTTCTGCGCTGTTGCTTTTATCACAGTATTACCCATGGTGACCTGTCCATCACCACCCACAGCCACTTTACCATCTCGTTTTACACCGATAATAGTTGTTCCATGCATCTGGTTCATATCTTCATCCTTAAAAGAGAATAATTTATTTTTCTGCTTCCCTTTTTTCTTTAACTTTTTTTTCAGGAACGGATGTTGTTTTTTCTTTTGGAACTTTATCTGTTTCCTCTTTTGTTTGAAGTTTTGCGTTTTTCCTGATTTTAGCTTTTTTGGCAGCTTTGGAAATATCCTTCTTGATGTCCTGTATCCTGGCGAATTTTTTTTTCAGGAATTCCTGTTCGTTTTTGTTTACAGATTTCATAGCCAGACCAAATATCTCATCGGTATCCAGGGTTTCTTTCTCAAGTAGTTCCTCTGCCATTTCTTCTAAAAGCTTTCGTTTATTTGCCAATATTTCCAGCGCTTTTTTATGTGCTGTTACTATTATTCTTCGTATCTCAGAATCGATGATCCGGGCTGTTTCTTCGCTGATATTCTCATGCTGGGAAATGTCTCTGCCCAGAAAGATCTGACTTTCCTTTCTGGCTACGGTCATCGGACCGATCTTATCGCTCATGCCCCAATTGCACACCATTTGTTTTGCCAGGTCTGTAGCTCTCTGGATGTCGTTGGATGCGCCGGTGGATATCTCTTCAAATATTATCTCTTCTGCCGAACGTCCACCCATCAATCCTACGATAGTCTGTTCCATGTAACTTTGTGAATAATAAGATTTTTCGGTTTGCAGGAAGTGCGTTGCACCACCGGTAAAGCCACGTGGGATAATTGTGACTTTATGGATCGGTTCCACTTTTTCCAGGAATAGTGAGCAGAGCACGTGACCCACTTCATGTACAGCAGTGATCTTTTTATCTTCATCTGTAATGACCTTGCTTTTTCTAGCTTTACCAAGAGTTACTTTATCTTTTGCTTCTTCAAAGTCATCCATTTCAATTTTTTTCTTATTTTTACTGGCTGCCAGGAGTGCTGCTTCGTTAACCAGATTTGCCAGGTCAGCTCCGCTGAAGCCGGGAGTAATTCGTGCAATGATACTTAGGTTTACCTCATTGGCAATAGGAAGTTTGCGTGTGTGAACACCCAGTATACCTTCTCTTCCTTTTATATCAGGTAGATCTACGATTATCTGGCGATCGAATCTGCCGGGCCGTAATAATGCCGGATCGAGAACATCCGGGCGGTTTGTAGCTGCAATAATGATGACCGAATCGTTGGGATCGAATCCATCCATTTCTACCAGTAACTGGTTCAGAGTCTGTTCACGTTCATCGTGACCACCACCCAAACCCGAACCGCGATGACGTCCCACAGCATCTATTTCATCGATAAAAGCAATACACGGTGCATTCTTTTTAGCTTCGACAAACATATCTCGTACACGAGATGCACCCACCCCTACGAACATTTCTACGAAATCGGAACCACTGATGCTGTAGAAAGGAACTTGAGCTTCACCGGCAACTGCTTTTGCCAGGAGTGTTTTACCGGTTCCCGGTCTTCCTAGAAGAAGTACTCCCCGAGGGATTCTGCCGCCAAGA
>JACNIV010000071.1:0-1373 GCA_014382915.1 Candidatus Cloacimonadota bacterium
GGGGTGGCAGGGTCGGTTCGGGGGGGGGTGGTTCGGATCTTCTTATAAGGGTCGGTTGTGTTACTGCAGGTTCGGGTAGTAATGGACTTACCAACCAATGTGCTGCTTATACAGCTTTAGTATCCGGTGCGGCAACCGGAACCCTGCTGGTTGAGGGTGGTGATCTTGGAATAGGCGGCATTGAGGATGCAGGTTTTATCCTTGACATTAAAGTGTTGATGGACTGGTTGACCGACGTGCCCGGCACTTATACAACAAATTTAAAAATGACTGTTGCCCAGGGCGCAATCTAAATCAATTTTGTCTTTTCAATTAAGACAAAAAATTTAAAAAAGGGAAATTCTTACGAGTTTCCCTTTTTCTCCAATAACATCAAGTATTACTTGACTGAAATTATAATATTTCTAAAAGGAAATAAGATGAAAAAAGTTATATTATTCTTTATTGTTGTAATATTTTTATTGGTATTAGAATCAAATGCCTATGCATCTGCTATTGGTGGTATAAGAATTAATGCTAGTCGTATTAATTTCAAAGTAAAGGGTGGAGAATCTGAAACTGCAATTATAAATATTACCAATCAGAGAGAAAAGCTGATAATACTGGCAATTGAAAATCAAGATTTCTGTAGAGATTCATTAGGCAACCTGGTTGGTTTAGATGTTGGAATGCTAAATAGAGGATGCAGTAAATTTCTCACCGTTAGTCCTAGTAAAATCAATTTGGAACCAGGAGAAAAGACAACTTTAAGAATTACGATTGAGATGCCAGACAGCAGTGATGGAACTTATTGGTCAAGGCTCGCTATTAATGAGGTTTCTGAGAATTATTCCATAGAAGAAGATCATGGTGGCGGTAGAATAGTCAAAATCTTTTTAGAGTATTGCTGGGAAATTTATATATATGAAACAGTACCGGAAAGTGAGATATGCGAAGGTGAGATAGCAGGTGCAGAAATAACATTTTCTGATGAGGGGAAGCGAGATATTGAATTGGATTTTAAAAATACAGGAAACATTATATTAATCGGTTGTAATGGATATATTGAAATAAGAGATGAATTAGGGGAAACGGTTGAGACATTAACTATAAATGAATTTAATGTATATCCTGATGCAAAAAGAATCATAACTACAGAAATGCCAAATACATTAAAACCCGGAGAATATTCAGCACTGGCAGTTATTGATTTTGGCGGTGATCATCTCGTTGCAGGTGAAGCGTTCTTTGAAATAACAGAAGACTCGAGTTCAGAGGAGTGACCCAGTGAAATATACTTCGTATTTCACGGGTCAAGAAACGAGACTGGACTTGAGATGGAATTGTAGCAGCTTCCAGCATTCTGACAGTCTGCTGAGACTCGAGTTCAGAGG
>JACNIV010000071.1:1948-5895 GCA_014382915.1 Candidatus Cloacimonadota bacterium
GTTGAAGATTTTCAATGCAAAGTAGGCTCAGAACCTTATCAATCTATTTCACAAAATGAATGGGTTATTGTGGAAGGGAAAGGGGGAATAAAAGATCAGACAATTAAGCTTGATTATCGGATGAATATTAGCTGGATTGATACTCCGCCCGGAAAATGGGAATTCGAGCCGGAATTCCGAATAGAACCTGATCACTCAGAGCGAATGGAAATAAAATATCAACAATATTCTGAAAGCCGGTTATTTTCCACAAGTAATAGCGTTACTTTCCCAATTGTAACAGCAGAAACTCTTGATAAAGGATATATTGATTCAAGATATAGTTTTAAATTAGAAGATAAATTTTCAAAAATAAGGTCTAATAAAACAATGATTACAAAAATGTACATAACTACTAATCAACCCTATTTTACACCACTTAATTTAAAAAAATCTCACGAAGATATTTTATGGAAATTACATAACGAACCGGAAAGCAGATTCCGCCCAATTGATTTTCAACTGGATAGAATCCATTCCGGCGGTTCATTTCAAAATGTTGAATTAGATTTTCGTTTGATGCTGGATTGGAAAGACTTCCCGGGAAAATATAGTTTTGAAAGCAATTTTATTCTGGAAACTAAAAGAATAAAACAAAGTTTTAAAGAGAAAAAAGCGAATCATATTATGGAGTAGCCGACTCCGTCGGCTTCATTCAATAATAATCTGTGAAATTTATATATTCCTTCTTCTCTGCTTGTTGAAATATTTGTTTTGTGGGCAAATCTCTTTATTAATTTGACAAATGTATTATGAATTCACAAAATAATATCATGAAAATTTATGTGAAAGAAAAATTCCGTATATTTTTCATAATATTTATATTAATTTTACCAACATTATCTCTTGAATGCAATTCCGCACAAAACGAAATCACTGTTGAGCCCCCGCCAGCGCGAACAATTGATCCAAATTCCTTTCCTACTTTTGTATTTTCTGTTTATAATAATTCTGATGAATTGTTAAAACCGGATTTCAGAGTTTCTCTTCCCGGCGATTGGGAGATCATATCTTTAAAAAAACCTTCCTTTATTGAGCCGGAAACCAAAGAAAGAGTTCGCATAACTTGTCTGGTTCCCAAATATTCAAGTGCAGATAACACCTACATTCTTGGTTTGATCACAGAATGGAAATCTTATTCCGATACATCTTTAGTTGAAATAACTATAAATCCAAAATCTGCTTTCAAATTAATAACATTCACAGAAGAAAAACAGGTATTTCCAGGACAAATAGATTCTATTATTTATGTAATTCAAAATGAAGGAAACATTACTGAAGCTATCCAGCTTGAAGTAGAGATGCCCGATGATTGGGAATTATTGCAATTAATAGATAGATTTAGTTTGCTCACTCATGAGAAAGAAACAATAAACTTAAAATTCAAAGTACCGAAATTTGCGAGAGATGGTTCAAGAGAAACTATTCGATTGAGAGCAAATTCATTAAATACAGATAAAGTAGAAATAAAAACAATAAATATTGCTGTAACAGAAATCATTGAACGCAAGGTTCAAAGATCTCTTCATCCCACAGTACCGATAAATGTTGGCTTTGCAATAAGTAATATTAAAAAAGAGGCATATCCGGAATTATCAGTATTTTTTAATACAGGATTTGTTGATCTCGGTAAGTATTCATCGAGAATAGAATTTACTGAAAAGTCAAGTTCTGTTCCCTATGATGAAACTCCTGATTTTACTACAGAACGAATAAGATGGGAATTGTTATCTGAAAAATGGAATCTAATTTTAGGAGATGTAAATATTGATTACGAGCCATTAATGAGTGCTGCAACTCCTTTATCCCGTGCAGGTTTTGAATCATTAAGGAAATCCGGACGAGGTGTTAGATTTAAATATATGTTTAAAAAATCATATTTATCTTTTTTATATGCAAAGGAAAGAAATTCCGATAAGATTTTTTTTTCAGCTATAGGAGATTATTTACCTTCAGATAAAATTGAGATCGCATCTTCATATTTAAGAGATGATAAAACAAATTTATTAGAATTAAGAGGAATATATAATTCACAAAGAAATTATTCTTTTGAAGCATTGTGCGGTGTCAGTAAATCAGATGGAAGTAAAGAATCATTACAATTTGGTGGTGAAATAGGAGCAAACTCAAGATGGAAATCCCTTAATCTATCAGGACGGATCTATGGTGCTAATAATTCTTATGCAGGATCTGATGCAGGGAAAAGAGGTGCTCAGTTAAATACCGGCTGGGAACCATTATCTTTTCTTTATCTTTGGAATAGAATAAATGCTTATAATAACGTCTTTTCTTCAATATCGGATTCATCTGTTTTTGTAACCGATTTGAGATCAAGGGCATTATTCTATTTTGGAAAACTACCTTCTTTTAATTTTGGTATAAATTATCGCAGGGACAAGTATTCAGATGGTTATAAGTATGAAGAAAAAAAGTTTGATTTTCGTATTCAGAAAAGTTTTAAATTCGGAACTCCAAGTCTCTATTATTTAACTGAAAGATACGAGAAACCAGATTCTGAAACTGCTGAAAGTAAAACTGAATTATCTGCTGGTTGGATCTCTTATTTCAAATCTTCACGATTGAGTTTAAAACATAAATTCCTCCGCAATAATTCCAGTCCGTGGGGATATGAGAGCAGTATGGATTTCAGCCACAGATTTCTCGGTATCCAGCTTGGATTGTTTGGAACTTATGGAAAAGAATGGAAAGAAACTGTCCAAAATGAATTTACAGATATTAGGAAATTTGATTTAGGTCTTCGTTCTGATTTTGGAATCGATATTTTTGGAATAAACTTTAGTGTCAGGTCTGAAATTGGTAAGGAATTAATTGGAGATGAGGGCTGGAATTTCTCTGTTTCATTTTCCGCAGGCACTGCCCGTCGCTTTCAATTTGATCTACCTGTACCGATCATTAAAACAAAGGGGCAATTAGTTGGTGCTATTTTCATAGATAAGAATGAAAATAGCATTCGGGATGTTGATGAACAAGGAATACCGCAAATTTTAATACTTTTAGAAAATGAAGATGCTATTACGGATGAAGATGGAAGATTTGAATTTTCAGCTATGGAACCCGGCGAATATTCTTTTTCTGTAAATATTGCTACCCTACCCGCTTACCTGGCTCTTGAAGGTAAGATTCCTAAAACAGTTTCAATTCAAAAAGGAATCGTTAATTCTATTGAAATACCGGTTACTTCAGTTTGTTCCATTTCCGGTTCTGTTTATCTCGATGTGAACTCTAATGAGAAATTTGATTCTGCTGAGAAAGGCATTTCAACAATCAGACTGATAATTCAAAACGAAAAAAAGCAAGCATGGGAAATTTATACAGACAGAGATGGCAGATTTAAGGCAACAGATTTGTTGCCCGGAATTTATACAATAAAAATTGATCCCGCTTGGCTGCCAAATAGAACTCTTCCCGGCAAAAAAGAATGGACTGTTATTCTAACTCCAAATGAACCCCATAAAACAATAAATATATCAGTAGTTAAAAAGGTATTGAAGATAAAAAAGACATTTATCGCACCCAAAAATATAAAGAATTAATCACAATGAAAAATCCTTATATAATTTACTAAGTTTAAGGAAGAGAACATACAAATAATTTTATGCCCTGAAATGAGTTTTTCAGGGATGATTAATCTATCGAACTAATTTTCATTAAACTTGACGAATAAGCAGGTGATATTCCTGCTTTTTTTAGAGGATCGATAATTTTTATGTTAAAAAAAATGTTGAATTTCAGTATTATGATAGCCCTATCAATAGTGCTTCTTGGCTGTCCCGCAGCTACTAAATATCCTCTCGGTGATCTTGGCACAGTCCCAATTAACAGAAATCTTCTAGGCATCTGGGAAACCGGTGATGATTATGATGTTCAAAAAGTGGAATTTATTGAAA
>JACNIV010000072.1 GCA_014382915.1 Candidatus Cloacimonadota bacterium
TTATATAAATGCAGGGAAAAAATCAAATCTGAAATTAAATATAAACCTGACAATTTATTCTTTAGGAGAGGAAATATTAGATCCAAACACAGGTGTTGAAATCGGTAAAGAAGAAATTAAAATTGGAAAAGGCCAGTTAATTTCGTTTTTTGGAGAAGATGGTGCAGTGCTAAAACTCATAGAAGGATCAATACCTAAACGAGGTAACATTTGTAAATTACAATAGAAAAAGTTATTAAACAGTGCATTTATATAAGTTTGGTATTAATAAATCGAAGAATATTGAAATGATTGAACATAAAAAATAGAATTTGGGAGGATTAATTTGATGTTTAATTTAAATTGTAAAAAATTATTTATTATTGCTACACTTTGTACAATTTTGTTTCTTCTTAGTTGCGCTGGTTCAAAATATTTGTATAAAGATCCATCATTTAAAGAACCTATTCCTGTTGCTGTTCTTCCTTTTGAAAATCAAACTACAGATATTGGAGCAGCAGAACTTGCGAGGTTATTCTTTGTTATTGGTATGGCTGAGAAGGGGTATACTGTTTTAGAATATTCTAAAACTGATTCAATACTTATGAGTTTAGGTTTAACTGATGGTGGTCAATTACCAAGTATTTCTCCAGAGGAACTCCATAAGGAACTTGGTGTTCAAGGACTTCTGTATGGCACACTAATAGATGCCCAATATTCAACTTACGGGATTTCTAAAAAGAGGAAAGCAACGATCAAAATTAAATTACTTCAGAATGGAACTAGAGTTTGGGAAAACCAAGTATCTAAGAGCGAAAGTGGATTAGGTAATATATTAAATCCACTCGCAGGACTTGTTGAACAAGTCGTAGATAAGGCTTTTGAGAAAGCTTTTGCAAAATATCACGGACATCCCTTGGAACCAGTAATAGAAAAAGCAGTTTATAAACTTCAGGATAAAATGCCTGGAAAAAGAAAAGTAACTTCTGGATGGAATAAGTAATAGGAATCCTGCTAAAAGATAAAATTTTTATGGAGGTTATTAATGAAAGTAAAAGTAATTACTATTCTTACTTTGTTTATTATTACAATTTTGGCAACAAACTTAAATGCTGAAGAACAAAGTAGTAGAGTAATGACGGGTATTACAGCTATACCATCATTTTGGGGACCAGGATTAGGATTAAGATCTTGGAATTCTCCCACGTTTGGTTGGGGTCTTACTGCACTGCCAAGCTGGGATTTTAATGATATTTCAGCGCGTGCTAGATTAATGTATGGTTTTCACACCGGGACAAAAACACGTTGGTACCTATTAGCATCTGGTGGATATATGGCTGTTAATGAAAAAGTAGACATTGGATATGGTAGTGAGATGAAATATTCTGTTTCAATGCCAACATTTGTTTTTGGTTTAGGTTTTGAGAAATTAATGGGATTCAAGAAAAACAAAGGTCTATCATTTGAAGCTGGTTATCAGATTGGAAGTGCTAAATATGAAATTGAATATGAATATATGGGAATCCAAGAAACATATGAGGCTACATTTGATGTTTCACCAGTATACATAGGTGCTTCGTTTTCATTTTATTTTAAGTAAATATTTCACAAGAAATAACTATAGCAGGATTCCTTTTTTGTCGATTTCCCGCCACAAAATTGTGGATGAATGGAGACAAATTATACCTTTTGAAACATAAAAAACCGAGAAAACAAGCATAAAATGGGAGTTTGTTATTTTGGTACGGGAGATGCAATAATGAAATGAAGAAGATAAAGTTTAGAAAATGGTTTAAGGAGGATATTTGTGGGTTATATTGAAAATAATTTAATGACTGGGGAAAAAGTCCTATATCGTACATATTTGCATTGGTTTGTATTTGGTTGGGCAATCTTCTGGAGTATTTTAGCATTATTTTTATTTATTGTTAAATTTGAAATTGGCGGATATATTTCTTTAGTCTTTTTCTTTATTGCATTTATTTCTGAATTAATTACATTTAAAACATCAGAATTTGGTCTAACAGATAAACGAGTTCTTATGAAAGTTGGTTTTATTAAAAGAAATTCTGTTGAAATTCTTCTTAAAAAAGTTGAAGGAATTCAAATTGATCAAAGTATTTTTGGTCGAATTTTTGATTATGGTACAATTATTATTAGCGGAACAGGTGGATTGAAAAGTCCTTTTCATAAAATCGCATCACCTTTAAAATTTCGAAAGGAAATACAAGAACAAATATCAAAAATTTAAATAACAAGGAGGTTATTATGAGAAAAAATCCAATTATTTTAAGTGTCATGGTGTTTATGATCTTACTAATTTCTTATGAACTTAATGCTGAACTAAAATCTTATACACCGAACAAATTAACCTATACAGGTTATTTATGTGATGATTCAGGAAATCCTATCAACAATTCAGTGAATTTAACGTTTGATATTTATGATATTTCTTCGGGAGGTACTTCATTATGGAATAGTTTTCATTCAAATGTAGATATCAGTAATGGTTTCTTTAGTGTTATCTTGGAGAATATCACTGTTTTTGGAGATGAGTATGACATATTATATCTACAGGTTAAAGTTAATAATGAGACTTTATTACCAAGGCAGGAAATCACAGCGGTTCCCTCTTCTATTTCTACAACAAATTGGGATGGAGGGACTGTAATTAATGAAGCAACTTTTAATAGTGATGTATATTTAGAAGGGAACGAATGTAATGTTCGATGGGATAATGTTAATTCCAGGCTCATGTGGGAAGATCAAAATGGTGATCGTTTTTTAAAACTTTGGAAGGATAAATTAAGAATTTATGATGGAAGTAATAATAAATTAATTGAGATAGATGGTAGTGCCGCTGCTGAAATTAATATATCAAGTGCGGTCACTAATAATGAGATAAAGATGATGGCAAATAATGTGGGTGATTGTAGATTAATCATGGATTCTCAATCTTATAGTTTTGCGGTATATCTTACTGCTGAAGAAGAAGACGGAGGAGGGGGTCGATTAAAATTAGAGGGACCTTATGGTACTTGGGAAATTGATACTAATGAGCCATTTGGTTTAAGAGCAAGAAATTCAAGAGGAGATATTACTTTTGAAGTTGATACTGAAACCGGTAATATACATTATTCAGGTGAGTTAATTAAGAAATAACGGGAGGTTACAAATGAAATTCAAATATATCATATTTATCTTTTTTATAGTAATTTTGTTTAAACATTCTTATTGCTACCAGTTAAATAATGGAGAGTTTTATTCTTCTACCGAATATACAGCATGTGATAACTTTAAATTAATTGGTTTGTTTACACCATACGGCACTAATGAAGGATTTATAGGTTCTGGTAATTTTCAACTCTTTGCTTTACCTAATATCTGTCTTGTAGGAATTTATGATGATCAAATCGTAGAATTTAAAAATTTCATTCGGAATCACCCCAACCCTTTCAACCCGGAAACAACAATTTCTTTTTCACTTCAAAATAATAGCAATGTTGAATTATCCATTTACAATATCAAAGGACAAAAGGTGAAAACTCTAATTAATGGATTCCGGGAAGCAGGTTACCATTCAATCGTCTGGGATGGGAAGGATAGCAATGGCAAACCTGTTACCAGCGGACTTTATTTCTACCGTATGTGCTTGCATCCCGATTCATCGGGGAAAACGGATACTTACAGCAAAGTTAGGAAAATGCTGCTCCTGCGCTAACTCCTTTGTTAAAACTTCGGAGTTTAAGAAAGCTACGGAGCACAAGTAATATTGAAATAATGTGTTAATAATAACCTGATAAAAACCGCTCTGAAATACGAGCGGTTTTTTTTCTTATTAAATTCCAAATCTCAATCTTCCCCGTACAGTCACTGCGTTCCTTACGGGGCAGGCAAATTACAAATACCTTGCCAAAGGCAGGCAAGAACCTCAAATCTCAATATTCAATGACTGAATGTGTTTGGAATTTTGTATTTGGATCATTGTTATTTTCTTGGATTTTGGGATTTTTTTTTGGGATTTCATTAAACATGTT
This sequence comes from Candidatus Cloacimonadota bacterium, assembly GCA_014382915.1. Classification (GTDB taxonomy): domain Bacteria; phylum Cloacimonadota; class Cloacimonadia; order Cloacimonadales; family TCS61; genus JACNIV01. The sequence continues at coordinate 4,017 of JACNIV010000072.1, forward strand.
CTCATCGCTATAAGAAAGAATTCTAAAAAATCCGTATTATCCGTGAATATCCACCTGCCTTGTTGTATCCGTCAACTACCGGCATACTACACCCTATCAGGTATAAAAAATAAAATATTTCTTGACACTATACCCGGTGGGGTATAAAAAAGCTCTGTGTCTAAAATAACATACCCAAAGAGGTATAATATGAAAAGAAATTTGAGAGAATTTGTAAAAGAAAGAAGAAGAATTCTTAAGTTCACACAAAATGATCTGGCAGAAAAAGCTGGTGTGGGATTGCGTTTTATCCGAGAATTGGAACAGGGAAAACAAACACTCCGTCTGGATAAGGTTGATCAGGTTCTGTCGCTTTTCGGTTACCGGATGGGTCCGGTAAAAGCAGGATATGAAAATGAGTAGGAAGGCAAAAGTATTTTACGGAGATCGCTTTGCGGGGATTATTTCGGAAATGGACACAGGTTATTCATTCCGGTATGAAAAAGAATATCTTCAAATGGAAAATGTAGAACCGGTGAGTCTTATCCTTCCATTACAAGAAGCATCTTTTGAGAACAAAACCATGTTTCCCTTTTTTGACGGACTCATTCCGGAAGGCTGGCTTTTAAATATTGCAGAAGAATTGTGGAAGCTGGATTCCCGGGACAGGATGGGTCTGCTTCTATCCTGCTGCAGGGATTGTATCGGTGCAGTCAGTATAATTCCAATGGAGGGTAAAAACAGATGAATAAATGCTTATATTGTTATGCTCCACTTGAAGACGGGTCCCATTATCATCCACAATGCAGCAGAAAGTTCTTTGGCCTGGAAGTTCCTCCCCGTCTGCCGTATGACATAACGGAATTAAAAGAAGTAGCTAAAAAGATCATACAGAAAAGTATAGCTGTTCCAGGTGTTCAGGTAAAACTTTCTTTGCAGATTGAAAAAAGCCGCCAACAAGGTAATCGCTTCACGATGGTGGGATTATGGGGAAATTATATCTTAAAACCAGCGGTGGAAAAATATCCTGAACTACCGCAGAACGAAGACCTGGTAATGCACCTGGCGGAATTATTTAAGATCAGAACGGTTCCGCATGCGCTTATTCCATTAAGATCCGGGGAGTTAGTCTATATTTCCAGGCGCATTGATAGAACAATAAAGAATAAGAAGATACATATGGAAGATCTCTGTCAGCTATCCGAAAGACTTACAGAAGATAAATACAAAGGCTCTATGGAACAAGTTGCCAGAGTAATTAAGTTCTACTCTTCCAATCCGCTTCTGGACGTTCTCAGTTTGTTTGAAATTACACTATTCTCTTTTCTCACCGGCAATGCCGATATGCACTTGAAAAATTTCTCTCTGATTTATGAGGAGGGATTTCATATGCTTTCTCCTGCCTATGATCTGCTTTCTACCCGATTAGTTCTTTCCGAACAGGATGACCCTGAAGAAATGGCTTTAACGCTGAATGGTAAGAAAAGTAATATCAAAGAATCTGATTTTAAATTGTTTTCAGAAAATATCGGATTGAATGAAAAACAGGTTAATAATGTATTCCAAAAATTTAAAAATATTCTTCCGAAAGCCCTTGAATTCATTGATCACAGTTTTCTTTCTAATAGTAAAAAAGAGGAGTTCAGAGAACTGCTTGCAATTCGTGCCAGACGATTGCTGCTGTAAGATTGAAGTTTAATTTTTTTTAAAATACATATCTGCTATCTTCCCTAGAAATCCTTTGACGCAATTCTTCTTAACTAAACAATTTGTTCAAAAAAAATTCGGAGGAACTTTTATGAACTATCGCGTTCTGGCAATTAATCCCGGTTCTACTTCAACCAAAATAGCGGTTTATGACAATAAAACAGA
>JACNIV010000073.1 GCA_014382915.1 Candidatus Cloacimonadota bacterium
TATATTGAAGGTGCTAATGTGGGAAGTAATTCCCATCCTGATCTTTATCCATACCTGGGATTAGGTGTTAATTCTCAAATGGCTGCTGGTTATAATGGTATTGAAACTGTAAACGGAATTGACAGTAACCTGTTGGCTGGTTACTCATTCAATTATCTTTACGGTTCAAATGCAGATTATGGAATCGATGAACTGGATGTGGGTGATGGCATTGCTCTGATGGAATCACAGGATGAGAATATCCGTGGGGTATCTTATGATTCCGGTTTATACAGAACTATCGCTGCTTCCGTCTTTTTCGGTGCTCTGGCAGATGGCACAGGAATTAATAAAAAAACCAATATGATGATGCAATACTTGAATTTTTTCACGACCGTAAATACAGAAAATGTTGGAATGCCATTATTGGCTAATCTTGGAAGTAATTATCCCAATCCTTTTAATCCAGAAACAACAATACGATTTACCACCGAGAACACCGAGAAAAACACCGAATTAATAATTTATAATATCAAAGGGCAGAAAATTAAAACACTTGTGAATGAGATTCTTTCAGCCGGTGAACATACGGTTATGTGGAATGGTACCGATGACAGAAACAAACCCGTTTCCAGCGGTGTATATTTCTACAGGATGAAGACTGATTCTTACTCATCCGTCAGAAAGATGATCCTTATGAAATAGAGATCAACGATCTGTTAAAGGGTTCTTCCAATTAATAACGTGGAACCCTTTTTTATTTATGAAATTTTAAGTCACCTATTTCAACAATAGTATCTTTCGAGTTCTTTTACTGTCATTAGTTTTCAAGCGGATAAAATAAATACCTGAAGCTACTACCTTATTGGAATTGTCACGTCCTTTCCAGGTGTATTCGTAATTCCCGCTTTCCAGTTTTTGTTTGCAGAGAGTTCTAACTTTCTGACCTCTTATATTATAGATAGAAAGTTCCACTTCCGATTTGGAAGCAATGTTGAAGCGGATATTCGTAGCTGGATTGAACGGGTTGGGATAATTGATCAGTTCAGGTCTGAAGGTCACAATTTCTTCAGTAGAAGTCCACAATTCATTCGTGATGGTTATTTGTCCTTGCAGGATACCGATCTGTATAGGAGAAAACGAATAAATATAATTTCCGCTTACCAGTTCGTTCCAGCTATTTCCATCTATACTGATGGTGGCATGATAACCATCGGGAAGTTCGGTCAGATCCATTTCCAATATAACTGCATCCTGCAGGTTGATCTTAAGTGCAAAATTCCATGTTTTGGTTTCGGGCAGAGTCGCACTCAGCGGTAATTTTACTTCCTGATGCAGTCTATCATAAATAAAAAGAGTATCGATGGTCAGATCTTTTGGAAAATATAGTTCGATACCTTCTTCAAAAGGTTTATGCGGCGGTTCCGGCAAGTCCATTCTAAAATCAAAATCATTGGAAGCAAATCTTGAAACCCCTAACGTCATTTTATCCGAATCATATTGGCTGGCAGTGAAATTTAAAATCCAATCTTTATCATATCCAGGATTATAGTAGGCTGTATAGTAGGGTGTAAATCTACAGGTCAGGGTTTCGAAAGAATCAACATTGGCATAAACATAGAATGAACTGGTCGCATCGATTATTTCTGCATTTTGATAACCTGAATCTTCATATTGGAAGAAAGCGTATGAGATATATTGGTGACTGTACATATAGCTGAAACTATAAACATTTCCGTTAAAACCAAAAAATAAATCTTTAGGCTGGTAGTTGCAGAGATGTGGATTGGGAAGCAGGTTCCATCCCTGAGACATGGGAATTTCGTAAGTTATTTTCTGAATATCTCCACTATTGGAATATTCTCCTGCCGTAGGCGTATGAAGCCAGTAACCCTGTTCGAATTCAAACTGGTCAACGGATTGATATTGGTTTTGAGGTAAAGTAATAAACAATTCAGCATCAGGCCCGAACACATGTTGCACAGGCAAATTTAGTTCCAGGACCCACGGATTAGCCACCATTTGCCAACCCTCATCCCAGGAAATGGTATTAGTTTCCGGTACAATTCCCAAACTGTAATTTGATATTGCCCGAATAATTTCATTATCGAAAGTGAAAACATCGATATATACTTTTCCGTTATGAAAAGTTGTTTCCCCGAGAACTGTCCAAGTAATACTATTTGTGAATGGATCAACTTGTGAAGCAACAAGAATACTATCTTCATCATTCTGGATAGAAATATTAAGAGATTCCACAAGGTCTACAAAACTCAATGTCCAATCAATATCCATCTCGTCACCGCTTTTGTAAATCTGATTTACGTTATGGGAAAAAACAACTTCTGGTTTGAGATCTCCCCAATACAGTGTGAAAAAAAGCGGAGCAGAGCTATTGGCAGTAAAATTCATGTTGTTTTCTGTTAGCTTTACAAACTGTCCGGTCTGGTTATCTTCAAGTAATAGTTTACCGTATTCAGGGTAATAATCGGGTGAAAGAGAAATCTCCAGGATTTCATTGAATTGGTCGGTAGTAACATGCAATTCCCAGGTTTTATAAAAGTAATTTGGATTATAATTGCCATGAGTTTCTTTTGCCAGGTTCATGTTTCTCGATTGCCATTCCTCTTCATAAAAAGCAGCATAAATAAAGTCAGATGGAGGCGGGTCACTTTTTTCAATATCATAATAATGATCAAAGTTATCGGTGGCAAAGGGATTCCTGGAAAAAGCAACAGTATCCCCAATTGTGATGTTCTGGGTAGAAACATACAATTCAAATACAGCAGCCGGATAACAATAAACGATATCACTATGAAAGAATTCCGTACCAACACTGTTTACGGATGATAATTGATAATAATAATATTGCTCATTCTCAACGTCATTATCAATATACTGGTACTCGGTATTAGGCTGTGAAGATCCCTGCAATGCAGGGTTTGTCTGCCAGCTATCAATTAATATATACTCACCTCCACTAAGTCGTCGATAAACATTAAAGCCCTGATTCCCATCCTGTTGTAGTGCTGTCCATTCCAGAAAAGAGAAATTATCATTACCGTAAACTGCAAATTCATCAATAATTGCAGGTGCTGTATAAGCAGTAATCTCTTCCGATAAAGGAGAATAATTATCATTATAATCCAGAGCTCTAACCTTGAAATAATATTGAGTATTCAGCTCTAAGTTATTGATCTCTGCTGTTCCTTCCCTGGGGCTGGCTAAAAGTGAGTTGTTATTTCTATTGTATACAGAATAATTCATACCGGTGATGGGTTCATCTGCATAAATGATCTCATAAGTATAAAAATCAAAGCAGGAGATCGGTTCCCAATTTAGAGCAATGCTATTAAATGTTTGATTTATTATGATAAAATTTTGCGGTGTGTCGGGTATTAATTGATCATTCAGTTCAATCGTTTCCGGTAATATTTCTGTCATTGCGTTTATCCACGGAGCATAAAATTCCAGGGTGCGGTCGAAAAGTTGTGTCATATCGAAAAAACCAGTATTGGGATTAAATCCGTAAAACAGTTTATATTCATCCTCAGTTTCCGGATAGCAGTTTGGAAATTCATCCATTTCCAAATGTAAGAATGGTTCAAAAACATCATATCTATTCCAACTGTCGAAAGTATATAACATCTGCTTGTTTTGAGAATATCCTTCCAGATCGAGTTGGTTATTCACCGGATAATGACGCCCTGTTTCGGAATAAAACATGAATTCATAGATATCGTAATTTACAGCATAAAAATCATTTAGATATACTTCAGAGTTATTACTAATTGAATTTGCTGGATGGATAATATGTGTACTGGCATTAACGAAATCCAGATGAAGATCGGAAAGATCACGCATGGGTAAGTTTGGGCATCCCTTATTGTAGCCTGCAGATATCTGGCAATTAGCATAGCCATCATGCCTGTTCCAATCGAAACTATGTATTTGGGGAGAAAATTCTCTACGACCGAAATCCTGTCTGATCTTATCGCAGAATGCTTGATATACTGTATTATAAGCGTGTGCTTCTCTACGGGATGGGTCACTTAATGATTTGGAATTAGAATAATTTCCTACTTCTGTCCATTGCACTTCCCTGCCGGCACCGGAGATTGTAAAGAACATTGCGTCCCATTCCACAAAACATTTGTGTGCTACAGCAGAGACAATGAAATCATCGTTGGGGTGAACAACGTTTACAATAATTGGCATGGAAGACAGTGGATTATATACAAAAAGTCCCCAACCAAAATCAAAAGAACCGGCTTCATCATCGTATGGCTCGATAGTACCGTTGTCATCATAGTATTCCATATTCAGGATTTCACGTAAAATATAGTATGTTCTACCTGTATTAGTATCATTGAATTCCACTACCTGATATGGGAACTGGTAGTCGTTGATAAGGTTCTGGGCTAGTTCATACTCACCATCCAGGAATTCAGTGATAACTTGTTCCCAGAGTTCAAGAGTATCACCTGTTGCCAGGTAAAAATCTCCGAAGCCATTGGTCTGTCTCTCCCAGGGAGCATACAAATTGTAATCTTCCGAGGCTATTCCTTCCGAAACGTGTGAGACCCAATTATCATACGAGCAAGCCGTGGTTTGACCATAAAGGAAATCAGTGAACGATGCTGTTTCTTCTACTAGAGCAGGAAGATAATCTGTCTCTAAAACAAATAAAATAAATAAACCAAATACAATTCTTTTTAACATCGAGCAAAATTATGCAATTTGGTTTCCAAATCTGTCAATTATTTCTTTTTGAGCTTGCAGGAAGAACATTAATTCTTGACACAGGATTCAGCAATTTTGATTTTTTCCCTTGGTTTTATGCATCAGTTATATGGAATAATTGTTGCATAGGATAAAGAAAATAATGAGGGAATATATGAAGAACTTAATAATAATTTTATTTTTGATTTTTACTGCATCTTTTCTTTTTGGGGAAATTATTATAGATGAAGATTTCAGTGGAGCTTTTCCACCCGACGGCTGGACAACATATTCAAGTTCCGGGCAAATAAACTGGCAGCAAGGTAGTGGTAGTACTGCCGGAGGAACTGCACCGGAAGCCGAATTTTATTGGTCTCCTTCTACAACTGCTGTTCAAAGATTGATAAGCTTACCTGTGAATACAGTAGGGGCAACATCTTTAGACCTGGAATTTATTCACACAAATAATGATTATAATGGTGACTATACGATTCGACTTGAAACCACCAGCGATGGAACTAATTGGAATATTGTAACTACTTTCCCTTCCTCAGATTTTACTGCTGTTCAAGAACAGATAACTATTATGAATCCTGACGTTGGTTCCCCAACATTTCGAGTAGCATGGGTTTTTGATGGTTATTCATGGAATATCAATTACTGGTATGTTGATAATGTCGTACTTTCCGGAACATTAATAACTTACGATAATGACCTGGCAGCCCTATCCATTTCCGGTGCTACTATCGTTAATGCAGGTAACACGGAAAATTATGAGATCACTGTAAAGAATGTTGGCTATAATACTCAGAATTCCTACACCGTAAAACTGAAAAAGCAAAATGGAGCAGAGTTAAGTTCCATAGATATTACTCAGCCAATAGCATATCAAGAAATAGTAGTACATACTCTCGTCTGGAATATCCCTGCCGATGAGCCTTCCGGAACAACCCTGATCTACGGTGAAGTGGTATTAACCGGTGATGAAAACCCGACGAACGATATCACCCCGTATCTTGAAGTAGAAGTCTTTCCACAAGGGGTTTTGGAAGTATCTGTTGGCGACGGCACAGAGCTTAACAATAGAACTCCTGTAAGTTTTCAATATAAAAACAGTTTAACAGAATGTCTTTTTTTCACCGATGAAA
>JACNIV010000074.1 GCA_014382915.1 Candidatus Cloacimonadota bacterium
AAAAATAATTGTAGGGATTGGTCATCATAAGAATTAGTGCCAGGAAGGAACCAATTGAATAGGCAAACAGTTCGATGCTTTCGTTCTTAGATATAATAGGATGATAGCCTGATTTTATTTCTCTAATCAACTGTATTATATCAAAATAACTCTGTAAACCGGACCATAAAAACCTTTGGGGATAGAATTGGAGACGGGAGCTGAGCGCCGCATTGGCAAAAGAGCTATATGACAGGTTAGGGCGCATCTTCTTTCTTTCTTTATTCACACTGATCATGAATTTGGGGTCTAACCATTCTTTGGGTGCGCGGTTCATGTGAAAAGCTATTGGGAAGAGAATAACCGTTTTATGGGTTGATTCTGCCAGTTTTTTTGCCCAGGGGAGATACTTCGTCCAATCCTTTTCATTAAGCCCGTGTAAAAGGATGATCACACCTTTTGATTTAATTTTTTTAGGTTTTCTTTTCTTTTTTTTTACTTTTTTATCTTTCTTTTTATCTTTGGCTGGTTTTTCTTTTTCCGGTTTGTAACTTTGAAAGATGCTATAGTTGAAAGTAACGTTTTCCTTTATCTTGGAATCATCGAGATTTAATATTCGATTCAAATTGGGTGTATCGGGTTTGATTTCCAAATTGTAAGAACTCTTAAATGTTTTATTATGTTCATTGCATCGGTACTCTTCTTCGCCGGGAAGGATATTGTAACTGAAAGATTCAAAAGGTAAATTATGAATTTGTAAAAAAAGCTCATCGATATTTATACTTTCCCGGTTAATATCGAATTTATCTTTTAGTATATTGAACTCTTTCAAATAGGACATCATTTACTCCAGATATACTTGTTAATTAAAATCCTGCCAGCCATTCTAAGATTAAATTAGTTACAGATATCAGCAAAGCTGCAATGGCAGAATTAAGACATCCCGCAATCTTAAATCTTGGAACCAGGGCAGAAACGATGATCAAGCACAATCCATTTACGAAAAGCAGAAAAATACCCAATGTAAGGATAGTCAACGGAAAAGTTAACAATACTAATACCGGTCGAATAATTACATTAACTAAGGCAAGAACAACAGCTGTGATGATCGCTGTAATAAAATCTTCTATAACAAAGAGTTTAGTTATTTTACCTACCAGGTAAATAGATAAAGCCAAAATTAATAATCTAAGAAAAAAATCGGTCATCAGTTAGAGAATTTACGCAAAAAAGCCGGGATTTCCATCTGTTTACCGGGAAGTTCATTGGCTTCAGTATCCTGTTTTTTGTCCAGGCTCATGGAACCGGAATTACGGATTCGAAGCAGTGTTTTATTGATATCTTCGCTATCATCGACTTTTTCACTGATTATACTTTCCCGTTCGTAAACTGTAGTGCCAGCAGTATCCAGTCCGGTGGCTATCAGGGTAACCTTGATCTTGCCTTCCATTGCATCATTGAATATAATACCGGTAATAATGTCACCATCCTCACCGGCTTTTTTTACGATCTCCTGAGTAATAACCTCAAATTCATCCATCCTGAAATCTTTACCGGCAGTTATATTAATAAGAATTCCCTTGGCATTTTCTATATGAATATCAGATAAAAGCGGATTATTCATTGCCAGGTTGGCTGCCTTGGTAGCTCTATCGTCTCCATCGCATACACCGGTTCCCATCAAAGCCATACCGCGATTTGCCATAACTGTTTGCACATCGGCAAAATCAACGTTCATATAACCGCTGTAATGAATTATCTCAGAAACAGCTTTAGCAGCTTCATATAAAACATTATCGGCCTTTTTAAAAGCTTCGATCACTGTCATATCCGGGTATATTTCTTTTAATTTTTCATTGGGAACTACGATCAGTGTGTCTACATTTTCCCGTAGTTTCTTTATCCCTTTTTCTGCGTTTACAGTACGTTTTTTACCTTCGCCAATGAAAGGACGGTTTATGATACCGATGGTAAGTATTCCCATTTCGCGAGCTAGAGACGCAATAATTGGTGTAGCGCCGGTTCCGGTACCTCCCCCCATACCTGCAGCAATAAACAGCATATCGGCATCTTTGATGTGGTTCTTGATATCCTCGCGGGATTCTTCAGCAGCTTTTCTGCCAATTTCCGGATTAGCTCCAGCACCCAGTCCTTTGGTAGCTTCTTTTCCCAGCTGGAGTTTTATTTTAGCATTGGATCGTTTTAGATCCATAATGTTAGTATTAGCTGCAATAAATTCCATTCCGGTAAGACCATAGTCTATCATTGTGTTAATGGCGTTACCGCCAGCTCCGCCAACCCCGATGATCTTAATATGTGTCCCGAAGGGTATTTCGTCTTGATTCAGGTCGAGTTCGAGCATTTTCCCCCCTAAATATAATCTTTAAATATTTCTTTAATTTTATTGATGATCTTTGTAAAAGAATTTCCGATTTTTATACTTTGAATTTTGCTTTCCTTCCTTACCAGTTCATTGTAAGCATAATACAGAATCCCTACACTGGTAGCGTATTTCGGGTTTTCCAACCTTTCTGTTGGTCCCGCAAGATCGGTTAAATTTGGATAACCGATTTTGGCGGACATATTAAAAATCTCTTCGGCTAAGACGTCACAGTTTTTTAACAGGGATGCACCCCCGGTAATTGTAAGGCCGGCAGTGATCATTTTCAGATCATATTGTTCGTGTAATATTTTGTATGAACCTTCAAATATCTCACGCATACGGGCTTCTACTATTTCATTTACATACCGCAATTTTTTCTGTTTGGATTCTCTGCCACCGATACCTTCAATATCGATAAGAGCATCTTCCGGTATCTGGGAAGCCAGTGAGTTGCCCTGATTGATCTTCAGGTTTTCGGCATTTTGTGGAGAGGTATGCAGCCCGATCGCCAGGTCGTTTGTGATATCTGTTCCACCTAATGGTAACACAAAACTGAACCTGATGCTGTTCTTAAAGAATACGGCGATATCTGTAGTACCACCTCCAATATCGATCAGGATAGATCCGAGTTCTTTTTCAACTTCATTAAGAACTGCATTGGAAGAGGCTATTGGCTCGAGATATATATCTACTACTTTATAACCTGTCCTCTCAATACATTTTTTCACATTACGCAGCGTATTAATATCAGCCATAACAATATGAACATGAGCAGAAAGATTAAAACCACTCATGCTTACCGGATTCAGGATGCCTTCCTGATCATCTATCTTGTAATACTGATTAATGGCATGTATAATTTCCCGTCGTTCATTACCCTGTTGTATTTTTACATTATTTTTGGAATTCGTGATCACATTTTCCACATGTTCCTGGGTGATCTCACAGGGATCTGCACCAGTGGTAAGAGAAATTCTACCGATCGTATTCTGGCTTTTAATATGATTTCCAGCTATACCTACATATAGATTCCTGGCTTTAAAACCAGCCATTTTTTCCGATTCTAAAATAGCTTCTTTTATCGATTGAGTAGCTTTCATAATATCTACTACGATGCCGTTAACAAGCCCGTCTGACCTGCTGGTGCCAATACCTTTGATTTCCAGCTTGTTTTCTTCATTAAAAGTGGCTATTATTACGCAAATCTTGGTTGTACCAATATCTATGGCGGTAATTATCTGTCCGCTTTTCATTGATCCTCCGACCTTATTACCAGCTGATTCTTAAAACGAAGGTCCACAATAGTACCCTTTTCAAATGTTCTATTTTGTTCCAGGAAAACATATCGTTTAAGTTTATCTTCGATCTCATCGTCTCCAAAGATTATTCGGTAGCCAATATTGGGTTCTACCATAACTATATCACCATCATCCTCATAAAATTCCGATATGTGATTAGAAAATTCCGGATCGGTTTTTATTAATCTATCGTAGAACGTGAAAACCCTTTCCATGAAATCGTTTTCGATCTTTTTCCCAAAGAGAAAGTTATCTGCAGGAATATCTGTTTCTATAACAGGAATGATCTCATGTTCATAAAAATTCTTATTATCCAGCACAATACGGTTCCTGTCGATAGGGAACAGCTCGCCTTCTTTAGATTTCAAATAGAAAATCCCTTTCTTTTCTACAACCATTATTCTCAACTCATCAGGAAAGACTTTTATCACTTTAATATCGTCTATCCTTACTATGTTTTCGTATTTTTGAAGCACATCTTTTTTGGAAACTGCATAAAGATTCTGTCCCAGAAAATCCCGGGAAAGGTTTTGCAGAAATTCGGTTTCCAGGTTGATATTCCCGCTTATCTCGATCTTATTAATATAGAACATATCCATCTTTATGATCAAACTCTTCAAACCCAGATATGCAGCAATAATAATTCCCGTGCTGAGTATAAAGTAAAAGAAATATCTACTGGAACCGGTTTTCTTTCTTTCCATCAATTAATCACCTTTATCTCAAGTTCAAGTTGGATGCCTTTTCTTTCATAAACTTCTTTACGAACAAGGTCAATTAAACCCATCACATCTTCAAAAGTGGCATTTCCTTTGTTTAGAATAAAATTCCCATGCTTCTCACTGATCTCTGCATCACCGATTCTTGAACCTTTCAAACCGCATTCTTCCACCAGTTTTCCGGCAAAATAACCCGGAGGATTTTTGAAAGTACTGCCCAAACTCGGGAAATCATAAGGATGCCTTTTTCTGCGTTCTGCCAGGATCGATTGAATTTCAGATGAGATCGTTTCTCTGGTCTTTTCTTCCAGGTTGAAAGCTATCTTTGTGATAAAACCATCAATTGAAGAATGCCTGTAATCGAACTTCAGTGCTTCCTTTCGAATAATTTCTTCCTTACCTTCTGGATTAATAATTTCTACCCAATCCAGGTAGTCTGAGATGTTTTTCCCGAAAGCACCAGCATTCATATTTACTGTTCCGCCCAGGTGAGCAGGAATACCAGCCAGGAATTCCAAACCACCAAGCTCATATTTTATCATCTCGCTTAAAAAACTGTTAATATCGTGATTGGAAGAAACGACAACCCGGTTATTATTGACTTCGCATATTTTGGGAAGATCTCTATCCAGAATTACCACCCTATCACCAACATATCCAAAGAGGATATTCGAACCTCCGCCCACCGGCAGGAAATCAAGTCCTGCCTTTTTTGTATCATTTATTATCAGGGCTAAATCACTAACACTCTGCGGAGTAAAGAGATAAGATGCCTTATCTCCAATCCTTATGTTGGAGTGTTCTTTTAAGGAACTATCTGAAAGAATTGAAGTTAGCGCTTTGTTGTCAAATACTTTTTTCTTTTTTTTCGTGTTTTTCATTTTTTTTCTTCTAAAAATTTCTCACCAAATTTATAAATATCTCCTGCACCTATTGTGATTACAATATCTCCCGGTTTCGTAACCTGTGATATTTCCTCCACAATTTTATCGTTACTTTCTACATAGTGTACGTTTTTATGCCCGGATTGAATCGCTGCATCGGCTATTAAATTACCAGAAATTCCTGCGATTGGTTTTTCTCTGGCAGGATAGATAGGAGTTATGATCAAAACATCGGATTGATAAAAAGATCTTCCGAATTCATCATAAAAGTCACGTGTGCGAGAGAATAAATGAGGTTGAAAAACAGCTACGATGCGGTTATCAACACTGTCTTTAACACCTTTCAAAGTTGCTTCTATCTCGGTGGGATGATGAGCATAGTCATCATAAACGATTATGCCGTTCTTTTCACCTTTATGCTCGAATCTTCTGAAAACCCCATCATATTTAGCCAGACCTTTTTGAATTGCCGGAAAGGGTATATCCAATTCTAAACCTGTAGCAACTGCTAAAAGTGAATTCAAGATATTATGAATTCCCAGCACATTCAAATTTATTCTTCCCAGTTTTTT
>JACNIV010000075.1 GCA_014382915.1 Candidatus Cloacimonadota bacterium
TTAATGCATTCCTTATAATTCTGAAATTGTATAAATACACAGATCTCTGCATCGGGCATGAATTTATTTTTGAACTCAGTTGATGATGGTTGAAAAAAAATTGCCTTTTTCAGGTCATTAAAAGTAAAATTAAATTCCCTGAAATAAATTGAATCCTGCTGTGATCTCTGTTTCAGGAATTCAAATCCCATTCTCTTTGCCTGTGCTAATTTTCTTGAATTCAAGAAAGCAGGATATTGATGTGCATTTGCCAGGTAACACCAGTCCCAGCGCAGGCAATCACGATAGAACTCAAGTTTTTCACTCAAGTTCTGCCTGATAAATTCAAGTAGTATGATTGCACTTTTCTGCCAATTACGAATTCTGAAATCTTTACCAATCTTATTTAAATATTCTGCTAAACTGGAAAACATTTCGAATGGTGAATTAAATTCTGTAATCAGATTTTCAATAGTCACTTTAAAATTACCCGAATTATAGAATGTATTGAGAAGAGATTCTACCTGCTGGAGTTTATTTAATTCTGTAAAACTAAGCCACTTTGTTTTAAGAACCTGGTAAGGTGTATAAGATAAGCATTCAATACCGTATTCCTTTATTTTTTCGGCAATTTCCGTTCCCGGCAGAATTTTTAATAAACCAAGCTGGAAATGATCTGCCTGCAAAGCATAGATCTCATTAAAAGAGTGTTTTATGTCATTAAATTCATCGTAGGGCAGGCCGGCTATCATATCTACATGAATGTGGATATTTTCCATTGAAATCAATTTCTGAATTTTCTCTTTTGTTTTGTTCCAATCATCCGGACGGTGGATGGCTTTCAGAGTGGTCGGGTTCGTAGATTGAATTCCTATTTCAAATTGGAAAAGATCCACTGGACATTTTTCTAATAAAACAAAATCTTCTTCTTCCAGAAGGGCAGGATAAATCTCGAAATGGAATTTTGTATCAGGATTTATTTCGATCAGATACTGCCAGATATTACGGGCAAATTCCCTGTTTATATTGAACGTTCTATCCACAAATTTGATAATTTGAAGCTTTTTACCAAGCAGGTAATCAAGTTCCCGTTTTACTTTTTTCAGTTCCCTTAATTCCAGTTTCTGATCTGATCTGGAAGAAAGGCAGTAACTGCATTTAAAGGGGCAGCCACGGCTTGCTTCGTAATAGATGTACTTATCCTCAAGTTCCGGAAAATCATCATCTGTATAGGGAAATTGTATTTCATTAAAGACTGGATTTTGAATCTTGATAATCCGCTCTTTTACCGATAATTTTTTATCTAAAAGATATCGAAAACCAGCTTCACCGGCACCGCAGATAATAAAATCGAGAAATGGAAAGTCCTTGAGCCATTGCTGCGGATTATAACTTACTTCCGGTCCACCCAATATAATTTTACATGCAGGAAGCAATTTATGAATTTCGGGTAGTAATTTCCGGATTATTTCCGAATTCCATATATAAACTGAAAAGGCTATTGTTTCAGGCTGCTGGTTGTGAATTTTAGAAATTATATCCAATAGCGATTGATTTATGTTGAATTCTTCCAAATCGATCTGGTATGAAAGGTCGTTTACATAATTTCTGAGGTACCTGATAGCCAGGTTTGAGTGAGTATAACGGGCATTAATGCCTATCAGCAGAATTTTATTCATCTCAAATATGCCATTTATAACGAAAACATCTCCTTTGCTTTAGCCAGGTCTTCGGGGAAATCTATTTCGATGCAGGGAATATCATCGGTGGGAACAGCTTTTAAGATCACATCTTTAGCTAGAAGATCCACAGCATATTCAAAGTAATTATTTTCCTGCCCGGTGTCCACACCATACTGTAAATGTTTTGCAAACTGAGGAAGTATATCCTGCTTGAATTTGCCAATGCCAATGAATTCACCGGCACATCTGGATATCTCTAAATTTTTTCCTATTTCCAGGATGCGGTTGTCATCATCGATGATCATCTTCACTTCTTCATCTGCACACGATTTTGTTTCCAGAAGCAGCTCGGAATATTTGGAATTCCCACTTATTTTTTCCAGCAGATTACTTTCAAAAAGTACATCTGCATTAAAATAGATAAAATCATCATTGAAATAATCTCTTGTAAGCCAAAGTGAATAAAGCGTATTTGTAGTATCGTAAATCGAATTTTCTATAAAAACCACCCGGGATTCATCAAGTATTTCCAATATATGATTACGCAGTAATTTCTTCTTGTAGCCCATAACCACAACGAAGTCCTTTACACCAACCTTCCGGCAACTTTCTATCTGATGATGAATAATTGATTTATTACCAATTATGATCATGCTCTTAGGAGCGCCACCGGAAACCTTTTGTAATCTTTTTCCCACACCTGCTGCTAAAATAATCGCTTTCATATTATTCCTTTTTTAACTTATCAATTTTTTACTTTATTCGATGATGTTATCCGTCAATTATTTTCTTTCTAGATCAATAAAAATTAGTTTGCCGAAATAAATAACAATTATTGTTTGGCATTAATGGAAGCTGAATTATCTTTATGAAAAAAATGGAGGATATATGGAGACTGTTAAATTAGATAATGAACCAAAACCTGAAGATAAACGATTGCAGGCAAATCTCGACAGGATCAAACATAAGATCATTGTTATCAGCGGAAAAGGCGGTGTTGGGAAAAGCACTATTGCAGTAAATGTGGCATACGGTCTGGTGCTTCAAGGTAAAAAAGTTGGCATCCTCGATGTTGATATTCATGGACCTTCCATTGCCAAGATGCTGGGCATAGAAGGTAAACGTTTGACTAGATCTGAATCAGAAGAATTTTCTAAACCGGTGGAAGTGATAAAAAATCTGTATGCACTCACGATTGCCAGTTTAGTAGGAAATCCTGACGAACCGATCATCTGGAGAGGTCCCCTGAAGATCGGAGCGATAAAACAATTCCTGCAGGATATACAGTGGCCTGAGCTTGACTACCTGATAGTGGATTCACCTCCCGGAACAGGTGATGAACCCTTGAGTGTGGTGCAGACACTGAAAAACGTGGATGGCTCTCTTATTGTATCCACTCCACAGGATGTTGCTCTTCTCGATGCCAGGAAGACAATTAAATTTTCACAAAAAATGAATGTTCCTGTACTTGGTATCATCGAAAATATGAGCACTTTTGTGTGTCCTCATTGTGGGAAAGAGACCAATATATTTGCCGGGTTGGGCATAGAAAAAGCAGCCAAAGATTTCAATCTTGATATTCTGGGCAACATACCAATAGATGTGGATATAGTTAAAACTGGAGATTCCGGTAATTCTTATTTAGAGTCATTTCAGGATTCAATACCAGCAAAGGAGTTCCAGAAAATCGTACAAAAGATCATTCAGAAAATGAAGTAAGACAATGATTACGTGAAGGCGGTGCGAAATTCTGTATCGCTTTTTTTATTTATTATTAAACTGATTGTATCACTTTCTTGACAATGAATTTGGCCTTATTTTAATCGGTTGCCAGATAAAGGAGAGCAAAATGATAATTGACTCCCGTTATAAAGTTCTGAAAGAACTTGGGGCAGGTATATGGGCTACTGTATATAAAGTGAAAGACCTCAGAACCAATAAAACCTTTACCCTTAAGTTGTTTCACATGCTTGATTCGGACAGCCTGTATGAAAAATTCTCTGCTGAGAATATGCATCATATCACCAGATTACATCATCTCAATTTGATCCATGTAACCGATTTCGGTAATTTTGGAAAACATATTTACTACCTGAGTGAATGTTTTGATGGCAAAACGCTTGCTGGTTTCAAATTCAAGAGATCTACCCAGGAATTGTTGTATGATATTATCGTTCAAATTTGTTATGCGCTAAATGCTCTTCACAGCCAGAATATTATACATCGTGACCTTAAACCAAATAATGTTGTTTACAAAATAAAAGATAATAAACCGGTTCTGAAACTGATGGACTATGGATTCACAAAAGTAGATATAGAAAGAACAAATCAGCGTATTGGCAATGTGCTTCCTTTTATTGCACCCGAAATTTATCTTGGCAACAAAGCTGTTCTTCAAAGTGATTTTTATTCATTGGGAACCATTCTATACAAGATAACTACTGGTTCGCTACCATTTACAGTAGAACAGATATCTGCGCTTATGGCGGGTGATAGATTCAATCTTTTCCCTAAATTTCCTCGTGAATTGAACCCGGAAATTTCCGATAAATTGGAAAAACTCATCTTAAAACTTCTGGAAAGAAATCCTGAAGACAGATTTGACAGTGCAGCTGACATTATATCCTATATCAATCAGATCCAACCAAAAAAATACTTATTCTCTCAAAGGTGGTCGGCTGTAAATAACATAAAGTTCAGCGACTATCTTGTACGGGAAGATTATGCTCATCAATTGTTAGATTATGTTCCCATAATATCACGTGGGAACGGGAAAATAATTTCGTTAACTGCAGGTAATGGACTGGGCAAAGGAAATGTACTAACTCTTTTCCGTTATCACCTTCTCACCGATAAATACTACATTTTCGATTACACATGTGGTCCCAAACATAAAGATCCTTTCTATGCTCTTATCAAAGAGTTTTCTCATGCTGCTAAAAGTAATAAGAAATTGGCTTCGGATCTTTCGCGTATTTCCAAGAAGTTACAGGAATACATTTTTGAATCCGAAGAGAGTGCATTGGAAGTGACCCAGAATGAGAAAGAGCTTGATCTCGATTTTCAATCTGCATCAAATTTTATCTTTCATTTATCAGAAGTAAAACCCTTGATCTACATAATTAGAGGTGCAGAATACCTGGATAAAGAAGTTTTTGATTTTCTCAATTATATTTCAGAAAAAATAACAAGCAAACCTATATTAATTATATTAAGTTTGATCAATCCACGCAAACTTGAAGGCTTGATGCATCCTGTTCAGATCAATATCGAGGCTCTAAGCTTTGAACAATCAAAAAGATATATTTCCCGATTACTGATGGAAACTCCTCCCGACGAATTTATTGAAACTATCTGGAAGCGCTCAAACGGAAATCCCCTGTTTATCGAACAGATCCTGATAGACTTAACAAATAAGAAGATGATCTGGGACTCCAATAAATTCAATTTTGACTGTAAGCTTGATGATTACGTTCTACCCGGGAAAGTTCAAAAAACCATAGTCCAGAGATTGGATTTCTTATCCAAAAAAAATTACAAATATTTTCAGAAACTGGCTTTTATATACACACCGTTATCCAATGACCTTGTAAAATTTATTCTTAATATTGATGAAAAAGAACTCTTCTTTCTTTTGAAAGATGGCTTCAATACAGAATTGCTGGTTAAACGAAATGAATACTATTATGTGACCTTTAAAGAATCAAAAGATAAATTTAATAGTGAAACATCAGATATTATTAAGAACAACATTTCCAAAAAAATCCTTCAATATTTTCAAAATAAAAGAATTACCCAGATCCCGGTCCTGCAGGGTATTATAGAACATGCTGAATTCGCAAAAAATTTTAGTGCCGTAAGAAAATACCGTCTGCTTCAGGTAGCTCTGTTCGCAGAGAAGGGTCAGCAGGAAGAAGCATTCGATGAAGTATGCAAAATCGTTGTTCTGGATTTATCTAAGAAAGCAAAAATAAAAGAAAGTGAACTTCGCAGTGACCTGCAGTTGCTTTTACAAAAATCTGAATGGGCTACGAACAACAAAATTCCAGATAATTTACGACAGTATGTTCTTAAAATGCCAAATATTCCTGAAAAACATATCATCATTGGTACATTCTACTTTGTAATGGAAAAATATCAACTTACCAATAAGCGGTTTGAAACAGCTTATA
>JACNIV010000076.1 GCA_014382915.1 Candidatus Cloacimonadota bacterium
CAATTGTCACTCCATTTCCAAATACCTATGAAAGCCGGACAACCAGACAACCAGATTTTGGAAAGTTTTCATTTAATCTATCATAAATCGTTATACTTTTTTCAAATTGTCCAATATCCAGAAGCAGATTAGCATAAGAAAATTTATTCATTGTTGAAAGAGAATCCAGTTCCTCTTCCAGGATATTCATGTTTTTCTGAAATTCTTTCTGGAATATGTTTGCCAGCATTAAATGAGCAGTATATTTTGTATTTCTTTCAAGCTGCTCGTTGTAATACTCAATGGTTTTTATAAAATTTCCAGTTGTAGGTTCCTTTTGATAATTCATATAAACCTCGAAATCGTTACTACCATGCTGTCCAAAAAGATTTGCAGTTACAAAAAAAATTAACAAAGGAATATGCTTATTATTCATCATTTTCTCCTTTTTTTCTTTATAATTCAACGGGTTACAAAAAATGTTGGACACAAAAATAAGTCAAAATAATTTTGCTTAACATGCGCGCCCGTGGCTCAATTGGATAGAGCATCTGACTTCGGATCAGAGGGTTGAGGGTTCGAGTCCTTCCGGGCGTGCCATTTTTATTGAGAATTTAATATTGAATATTTTGCCGCGGATAAACACGGATTCAACTGATTAATATAAAATAATTTTAGGGCATGAAAGCCCTCTTTTCCTACTGGAGTCCTTCCGCCTGTTGCGGTGTAGTTGAACTCTTCTTAATTTTCTTTAAGGAAGACGAAGGCATGCCATTATTTTATTGAGAATTTAATATTAAATATTTAACAGCGGATGAACACGGATTTAACTGATTAATAATGAATAATTTTTAGAAGATGAGAATTCCTTCTTCTTGTCAGGGATTCGCTTGCGAGCTTGGGAAGTGATGAAAAACGAAGGTGGAACATGCTATTATTTCGAGCAAATTGATTAATACTTTTTTAAAAAAAATAAAGTAGAATCTAGGCAAAGCTAAAATTCTGTTCTCTAATGATCTTTACGCAGGCATCAACAGCTGATGCATCATATTTGATACCTTTATTCTTAATAATTTCATCCAGAGCTTTTTCGATACTTAGCGCAGGTCTGTATGGACGATGAGTTGACATGGCTTCTATAACATCGGCCACACATAATATCTTTGCTTCAATAATGATATCATCGACTGTTAAGCCATTCGGATAGGAGGAACCATCAAGTTTTTCATGATGTTGTAGAACTGTTATTGCAACCGGCCAGGGAAAATCGATGGTTTTCAGGATTTCATATCCAGCCTTTGAATGAGATTTTACAATCGCAAACTCAACCTCAGTCAGTTTTCCGGGTTTACTGAGTATTTCGGCTGGAACATGTATTTTTCCGATATCGTGGATCAATGATGCAATTCGTACTCCATTTACCTGATCCTTATCCAATCCCATTTCTCCAGCGATTTTAGTAGCAAGCTCGGCTACTCTTTTTTGATGACCGGCAGTGTAGGGGTCACGCATTTCCATAGCAGAAACAAGTCCATTTACAGTCTCTTCCATTAATTTCTGTAATTTAATATTACTCCTTTTCAGTTCATCTTCGATCTTTTTCCTGAAAGTAATATCACGAAGTGTAGCCAGATAGGCTGGTTTATGTTCCCATTCTGTTTCCACAACATGCATTTCAATGATCCGTGTTTGCCCTGATTTCTGTTCAATCTCGAACTCTTCAAATTGCTCACATTCATATTCGAATTTTGTGTTAATTAGTTGTTCTTTTGATTTCTCGAAGAGAATTTCTCCGGCATTATTAATAAATTGAATCATTCTTTTTCTATCAATAACAATTATAACATCCGTATTTTCCTGGATTAATTTACGAAATCGTTTCTCACTTCTGATTAATTCTTTATCAGCATTAAATTTATAGAAAGCAATTTCAAGAGCAGCATTTAGATCTATCTCTTCAAATGGTTTTAACAAATAACCATAGGGATTTGTTTTTTTGGCTCTTTTAAGAATTGTGTCGTCTGCATTAGCAGTTATATAAATAACAGGGATATCATATTTACTAATTATTTTTCCCGCTGTTTCAATGCCATCCAATTTACCTTCCAACATAATGTCCATAAGGATAAGATCAGGTTTCTGTTCTTTTATTATTAAGAGAACGTCTTCGCCTGTTGGAACTATACCGATAACATCATAACCGAAATTAAGAACACATTTTCTAATATCCTCGGCGATAATTCTTTCATCTTCAACAATCAGAATCTTTTTCTTCATTTACCATCCAGATATCCGATTTTTCCATTTAAACTTCAATGCAATTAGCATACCATAAACAGACTACTGAGAGAATACTGAAATAACTCTTTAAAATGTTAATAGTTAAGATAATATAATAATTAAATTAATTATTAATTGTATGAGTCAGAAGCTGGACAGATGAGACAATGTGACACATTAAAT
This sequence comes from Candidatus Cloacimonadota bacterium, assembly GCA_014382915.1. GTDB lineage: Bacteria > Cloacimonadota > Cloacimonadia > Cloacimonadales > TCS61 > JACNIV01. The sequence goes on from JACNIV010000076.1 coordinate 2,443, forward strand.
TCTGAACAGGCTCAAATACATTTCCGTAAGAAACCTGCCAGCCAGGATGTAAAGAAAAGCTCCAAGAATAAGAAATGGACCGAAAGGAAATTCTTTACGACGATCATGACCGATCAAGATCAGGATGATCAGGGCAATAACAGAAGAAAAAAAGATCGTAAAAATGGTGCCGGCAATCCCGATAAAACTACCAATAGCGGTCATAAGTTTTATATCACCCCCACCCAGGCTTTCCTTACCTGTAAAAAGTTTGAAAACATAGGCAGTTACCAGGAAAACCACAAAGCTGAAAACAGCTCCGCATAAAGCTGATTTCCATGTAATATCAATAGCAGGAAGAAAGGAAACAGCTATTCCTATTATTATAAGCGGTAATGAAATTACGTCGGGAATGATCTGCTGGTTATAATCAATAAAAAAAATGATCAGTCCAGCGGAAATGAATATGATGTATTTAAAAAAAACAAGATTTATACTGAAACCGGTGGAAATATAAAGTAGAATAAATAATACAGGAGTAAGAAGCTCTACCAGCAAATATTGTATGGGAATCTTAATACTGCAGTTCCTGCATTTTCCTTTAAGAAGCACATAACTTAATATGGGAATATTATCTGCAGGTTTTATCTTCTTATTACATTGAAAGCAGTGTGAGCCGGGAAAAACTATCGATTCTCTGCGCGGGATACGATATATGCATACATTGAAGAAACTACCAAAAACTGCACCGAGAATTATCAGGAAAAAATAGATCATTTTCCATCCTGTAAAAATAAAATAAGCTCGAATTAAAACTAATTCAAGTTTATTATGAAAATATTATTTCAAACCGTGACTGATAGCCAATCCAAGATTAAATATAGGTAGATAAATAATAATGATGATATAACCCACAAGACCAGCCATCAGAATAATGAGAAGCGGTTCGATAAGCGAGGTTAGACGGTCGATCACAGAATCCACAAGTTTTTGATGGAATTCAGCAGCTTTTCTCAGTAAGCTGTCCATATCTCCGGTTTCTTCTCCAGTAGAGATCAACTGCAAAAGAGTTGGTGGAAAGACCTTTGTTTTCTTAAAAGCTCCTGCTACACTGTAACCTTCTTTAACAGAGAACCTGGCTTTTCGGCAAGCTCCTTCTACTACCGCATTTTGCACAACATTCTCAACCAGTTCCATCGTTTCCATAATGGGAACACCTGCATACATCAAGATGCTGAACGTTCTGGAGAATTTGCTCATAATCGAGTTTTCCAGAAGATTTCCGATCACAGGTAATTTCAAGATTATACTATCTACCAGAAATCGTCCCCTGTCGGAAAGGTAAAACACAAAGGAAGCCATAATTATAGCGAGCAATCCCAGGAAAGTAAAGAATACATGTTCACGAATCACATTACTAATGGCAATAGCTATCAAAGTAGGTTCGGGAAGATCGGCATTAAAACTTTCATAAACTTCAGCAAACTTAGGTATAATATAATAGAACAATCCCCACACAACAAATACAAGGAAAACCAAAATGAAAATAGGATATGACAATGCAGACCAGACCTTACGGCGTGTGTCTTCGATCTTTTCCAGGTAGATTGCCAGTTCATCCAGAACCGTGTGAAGAGTACCGGATACTTCTCCGGCTTTCACCAGAGAAATATAAAGAGAATTAAAAACACCCGGGTGTTGCTCCATCGCTTCGGAAAGGCTGAAACCTTTTTTAATATCGTTTGCCAGTTTATTCAATACTTTTCTGAAACGCTTGTGCTTCTCTCCCTTTGCCAGGCTGGAAAGCGATTTTTCGATTGTAAGACCTGCAGAGAACATTGTGGCCATCTGGCGGGTAAAGAACACAAGAACTCTTAAACCTACACCGGTTCGCAGCTTATAGAATGTAAACATTATTTTATCGAACATCGACATTTTGCTGGAAAATGCACCATCGGAGGTAGATTTAACCGAGATGATAATGCTGCCTTGTTTGGTTAATTTATCTACTGCCTCGTCCATTGTTCCGGCTTTTAGAGTACCTTCTATACGAACACCGTTAGTATCTTTAACTATATATTGGAAAGCTCCCATAAATTATCCTTCAATAATCGAAATTAATCGGAAACAGTTAATTTGATAACCTCTTTAATTGTGGTTACACCCTGTTTCATTTGTAAAATTGCACTATCATGTAAAGTCTGCATCCCATTCTTTATAGCTGTATCACGAATGAGATCCTGATCTTTTCCTTCGAAGATCTGTCTTCTGATTTCTACCGTCACTTCCAGTATTTCAAAAATACCCGTTCTACCGGAATATCCCGTATTATCACAATGTACACAACCTTTACCTTTCTTAAAGTTAATATCGGCAGCTTCTTCCGCTGAAATCCCGGCATCCTGCAGTTCTTCTTGGGAAGGTGTGTAATCTGTGATACAGTTCTTACAGATTGTTCTCACCAATCGTTGAGCCATTATCAGGTTCAAAGATGAAGCCACCAGGTAAGACTGAATTCCAATATCCAGAAGACGTGTAATTGTGGCAGGAGCATCATTAGCGTGCAGGGTTGTGAACACCAGATGCCCGGTAAGAGAAAACTTGATGGCGATGTCTGCTGTTTCGTGGTCTCTGATCTCACCGATCAGTACAATATCGGGGTCCTGTCGCAAAACAGAGCGTAATGACCTGGCAAAAGTGAGATCTATTTTTTCTTTTGTTTCGATCTGAGTAATACCATCCAACCTGTATTCCACAGGGTCTTCCACAGTAACTATATTCGTTTCAATGTCCTTGATCTCTTTTAAGGCAGCGTGAAGTGTAGTGGATTTACCACTACCAGTGGGACCCGAAACAATAGTAATTCCGTAAGGACGTTTAATCCATTTGCGGAACGTTGTCAGGTTTTCTTCTGTGAACCCAAGCGTGGTAAGGTTGAAACCGAATTCACCTTTATCCAGAAGACGCATAACTACTTTTTCACCGGTTACGGTGGGAACAATGGAAACACGAACGTCAACGCTCTTTACAGCAGTTCTCAGCGAAATATGTCCGTCTTGTGGAAGACGTCTTTCCGCAATATTCAATTTTGACATAACCTTAACCAGAGAAACCATACCAGGATGAAGCCCGATAGGAGGAGACATTACTTCGCGCAAAGCACCGTCTATTCTGAATCTTACACGGGTGTTTCTGGTTAGCGGCTCAATATGAATATCGGTAGCATTGGATTTGATAGCCTCTGTAATTATCAGGTTGATCAATTTAACAACCGGGGCATCAGCATCAACCTTTGTATCTATAGAGATCTCATTTTCATCTTCATCTACAGCTACAAATTCAAAACTGCCTACTGCGTCTTCCATTTGCGAGGTAGTTCT
>JACNIV010000077.1 GCA_014382915.1 Candidatus Cloacimonadota bacterium
GCTTTTTGATAGGAGATGGCGAAGAAGCAATACTCGAGATCAAGAACTGCCTGAAAGAAACACAAAACAGTTCCCGCCAAAAAAAGCTGGAATCGCTCAGTCAAATTGAGGGAGTATATATTCCGGTTTTGTATGACAAACAGCAGGGCAAAATAAAAGCCCGTAAATTCATGGATTTTGATAACCTGGGAAAAACACATGATAATCAACTTGTTCCCTGGATGATGCCCACACATTACCGTTATGTTTCAGAGATCATGCGGGGTTGCTCTCGTGGTTGCAGATTCTGTTTTGCAGGAATGTTCTATCGTCCTGTGAGGGAACGAGACCCAGAAGTGATCTTAAAAAATCTGCTTGAAGAAGTAAAGAAATATGGCTGGAGCGAAGTAGCTCTCACTTCCCTCTCTTCCAGTGATTACAGTTGTATCAAACCTCTTTTAATGGAAATCTATAAAAACCTGGATAAAGCCAGCTTGTCGCTTCCCTCGCTACGAGTGGACAGCATCGATGATGAGTTGACTACATTGATGAACGCCATGCGGCAAACAGGGTTAACTATTGCCCCGGAAGCCGGAAGTCAGCGATTGAGAAATATCATTAATAAAAACATCTCGCAAGAAGAGATCTTACGCAGTGTAGAAATAGCATTGAAAAACGGCTGGCAGCTTATCAAATTTTATTTTATGATCGGTTTACCATTTGAGACAGAAGAAGACATCGAAGCAATTATTAAGCTTATCAATGACATAATACAGTTTTCCAAAAAGAAGCTGAGAATAAACATAACAATTTCACCTTTTGTACCCAAACCTTTTACTCCATTTCAATGGGTGGAAATGGAAAATAAAGATGAACTGCTCCGTAAAGCAAAATGGATAAAAAATGCATTCGGCAGATATAAATTCATCAAGATAAAATACCACGATGTGGAATCATCGCTGCTTGAATGCGTGATGGGACGAGGTGGGCGCGAAGTGGGAAAACTGATCTTACAGGCATATAAAAACGGTGCAGTATTCGATGGTTGGGATGAATACTTTAATTTCAGGAACTGGGAAACAGCAGCTTCTGAAACCGGGATCGACCTGGCATCCTATACAAAATCTATCCCGCCGGAAAGCGAACTTCCCTGGCAAAATATCGATCTGGGCATTTCGGAAGAATTCCTTCTTGCTGAATGGAAGAAATCTGAATCAGCTGAAACAACAGAAGATTGTAAAACCGGAAAATGTACAGACTGCGGTGTATGTACAAAAGATGTTTTCCCGAAATACGTTGAAAAAATTCATACAGAAGCTGTGGAAATAAGAGAGCCTGTAAATGATAATTCGCCTAATATTCATTACCGGGTTTTCTTTGGCAAAATGGGAAAAATATGTTTTGTACCGCATCTCGATCTTGCCCGGATGATTTACAACATAATGCGCGCTTCCGGTTTACCGATAGCTTATTCACAGGGATTTAATGTGCGTCCGATTCTCAGTTTCGGACCTCCTCTTCCCCTGGGTGTGCAGGGTCGTAATGAGTATTTTGATTTCATCCTGAAAGAAGAGATGGATACTAAATTTTTGTATTCTGAAATTGCTAAGGTGATACCTCCACAATTAGAATTGAACAACATCGAACCTGTACCATTAAAAGCCATGCGAGCGATGAATTATTATGTTTATGAAAAAGCATCTGTTATTCCTCCAGCAGAATTTGCAGAGTTATTTGAAAAGGAAACTACTTCTTTTCAGAATTGTTCAGAGCTTCTTTTTACACGCATCAGGAAAGAAAAAGAACGAACTGTAGATCTGAAAGAAATAGTTCAAACTCTTAATTGGACAGGCGAAAAACTGGAGATCACTAAAAAGATGGTCGGTGCTAATATTTTTGATGTTTTAGAACAGGTTTATAAAATCGAGAGAAATAAAACAAACAGGTTTGAGATTATCAGAGAGGAATTGATACCGTTGAACTTGATACAAGTTTGGTCCGGCAACTGCCAAATCTGATAAGTTATTTCAACTTAAGTCAAGATTGCCCAGCAGTTACCGGATAACTTAACTCAGGTTTTTTACTTACTTCAATACCATACATTTTCTAACATACGATTTGGATGGCGTTTGCAATTGATAGAAATATACACCGGAGACTACCGGTTTCCCATTATCATCTTTTCCATTCCAGATCGCTGTGAATTTTCCTTTCGCAGTATAGGCATCCATTAACGTTTTCACTTTCTGCCCTTTGATGTTGTAAATCTCAAGTTTTACGTTTCCTTCTTCCGGAAGATTGAATACTATTTTTGTTTCCGGGTTGAAAGGGTTGGGGTAGTTGGATAATTGAATATTTAATATTGAAGATTGAATATTATCTAAGACAGATACTGAATCCTGATACTCATACGCGCCCATATCGATTATTCCGTTAACAATGCGTGGATTACCAGCCAGATCGTAGGCTGGAAGAACTACACCGTATGGTAGATCCAATGTACCTGTATCTATGCAGGGAGAATTTTCGGACAAAGCATAAGGCAATTCCGCTCCCGGTCCCAGCCACAATGGGTCTTCATCCAGCATGGTCTCATCATCCCAATTGATGTAGTTGTAGCCTAATTGCAGAATACCAAATTGTCCGCCTTCAATAAGAGAGTTATATGCATACAATGTACAAGCACCATTAATACTGTTAAGACAAATTTCATAAGGAGTATCACCATACAAAACTGAATTAATAATATTAGCTTCTGAATCATGCATTATATGAACTGCAGCACCTTGCTCTATAGTTTCATTATTACCAATTGTGCAATTAATAATATTAGCTTTTGTTTCTTGGCAAATAAAAATTCCTACTTCCGCTGGTGGCCATTCGTATGAAGCATCAAGATTATCCGTAATTTCAGTGTTTATCACATTAACTATTAACGAATCAGATAATGATGTTGATCGATAACAAAATAACTGTTTACAGGCGTCATAAGATGGCGCATTATTTCTGAATATGCTATTGGTTATATTCAATTCTGAACCGTATTTAGGCGAATAATAATATAAACTACCTACGAATAAATTATTTTCTACAACTAATTTATTTATTGATATATCGGTGAAATAAATTTTTAGTCCACTAAACCCTGTTTCATCAAGAGTATCATGATGACCGGTTATCTTTACATTATCGATCATTACCCCAGTATTTTCCCCAATGGTTATGTTATCCTGATTTCGGGAGTTGATCAATGTCAAATTTTTGATAGCGTAATCTCTTTGGGGATCATAAGCATATATGTGCCCACCATAAAGTTCAGCATCAAGGATAGTATTTTCCCTGGATTCACCAACTATCGAAACATAGCTTTTTAAATGCAGAGGAAAATATTGATCGTTCTGCGAAACTGAATAGATGCCGTCTGCAATATGAATAGTTTTATGCATTAAGCTGTCCGACCTGATCTTGGCAAGAGCATAAGCAATCGACTGAAGTGGATCGGTTGCAGATGTCCCACTATTGTTATTATCTCCTTCCTCTGATACAAAAAGATCTTGATCTACTTGTTCAATTTTTGCATTCTGAATATCAATAGAAAATAGACCTGGCTGGGGAAAACCTGCCCCGCCAGAGGCTGGATAAATGAAATAATATCCCTCTGCTGGGTCAATTACTGTGAAGGTATCAACAACTATTTCTTGAAAAGGAGATAAATAGCTGACAAAGATATCGGAAGCAACACCTGCATTGTTTAGATAAATATTATTTAGAATTTCAGTACTATATGAGATATCAACACATCCTGCCATGTAAATCCCTCCACCCTTGTTAAGAGCCCAATTATACCTCACAGAATTGCCAACAAAAGACAGATTAACGTTTTCATATAAATATATACCTCCGCCAATCCAGGCTCTGTTATTTTGAATGATGCATTTTAAAATTGTGACATCAGCAGCATCAATATTAAATCCACCACCTTTTCTTTTATGAGGGCTCAGAACACTTGTAGTGAATCCAAATCCATTTTGGATAACAAAACCACATATATAAACTTCTTGAGTTTCAACTGATTCAATACGAATGACACTATCATTATGGAAACCATCGATAATAGTTTGAGGAATGTAAGATTCATCACCGGTTGTAAGATAAAGACTACCTATTGTCATGTATTTTTCTTCGATCACCAGGTTCTCAAAATAAGTACCGGGATAAACCAGGATCGTATCGCTATTAACACAAGCATCGATACCTTCATGGATGGTGGTGAAGTTGCCGCTGCCGTCTTGTTTGATGTGCCAGGTAGTGGAGAGTAGCAGCGTACTTATCAAATAAATCGAACAAATGAGATAAAATTTTAATTTCATAATTTCCTCGAACTCATTCCCAACCCCAACTAACTCCCCCTAAATAGGGGGAGAATTAAAGAGGGGGTATTGCTTTTATTTCAACAATAACATTTTCTTTGAATATACCTTATCTTCGGTTGTAAGCTTGTAGAAATACAAACCTGAACCAACATGTTTACCATCATCATCCTTACCATTCCAGACTACTGATTGTTCACCAGATGATGTAATACCTGTATAAAGAGTTCTTACCTTCTGTCCTTTCAGGTTGTAAACAGTCAGATCAATATCCTTTTCTTGTGGTAATGAGAAAGATATATTTGTTTCCGGATTGAACGGATTTGGATAGTTTCCATGTAAAACTACATCATTGATACTCGGTGTATTGTTTTGAGGATTTTCAAGATTTCCGAACATAATAACCGAACTTTTCTGTTGACCGGAAATAAGGCTTCTTTCTTCAAACAAACCTGTTTCTTTGTTCAAGACTCGGTAGTTGGTTATTGGAGTTCCTGCTTCCCGGTTGTTTGTAACGATCTCGAAGCTGAAAGGAATCGGATCACGAAGTACATTGCCGGAATAAACCAGTATCTGCTCACATGTATCCTGCACAACCACTGCACCTACGCAAACATCATCCTCAAAAACACCGATTTCCAGAACATTTTGTGGAATATCCATTACATCGATCACTTCATAGCTTGGTAAATCGTTATAACTGAAATATTCCGATTCCATTCTTTCTCGCTGCTCGGTTTCTTCCATATCATCCGTCCAGTAAAACTCTTCGACGTCTTCATCGAACACCACAATATAAGCTTTACCATAAACCATGTTTTTATTGGTCGGGGAGGATGTAGGTGTTTCATAAATTGAATATTCATAATACCAGTCTTCGGCTTCAACGGATTTCACAATGTCCCAGAATTCACCAAAAGCGTCCTCGATGTTCTGAGTCCATGGCAGCCAATAACCCATCCAGTTATCTGTGTTACGGGGGAGAGTATACCTAAGTTCCCAATCTGCAGGTAAGCGGGTTGCACGGTTTTGAGATGGAAGATAATGGTCGCCATTATCTTGAGGATCGAGTTTATAACCGTAACTGGAATATACATCGTATGATGTTGGAGTCCAATCTGGATGTTCATATTCAAGAACTGTTTCGACTTCAAATTTCAACACTAAATCAAATGGCCAATCGAGAAAATCATCGAGTATTGGCGGGGCATCAACAGCATCATCGTCATCTCTATCAAGCCTGGGGAAAGATACCCAGTTCCAGTGGTTTCCTTCGCAATACTTAATATCAGTAGTAGAAGGATAACAACCCATATCAACGCGGGTTCCATCTGAATCGGTTTGAGTGGGATCACCCGTATCGATACAGGGACTGCCTTCCAGAAGGTTGAATTCATAATTAGTTTCCATACAAAAATCAGGATCGTCATCAATGTTGCCAGTGCC
>JACNIV010000078.1 GCA_014382915.1 Candidatus Cloacimonadota bacterium
GATATTATTCCCAAACCAGTCTTCATCCCGTGTGCTTCGGGATTACGCCTTGGCAAGGAGGACTTCCATGCGATGCCGCATGGCATTGTGGGAACAAGGGATTTTTTTTATAGTTAACTTAACACAAGATCTTTCAGACTTGTGTCAAGTTTAACATAACCTTGACTTGAGTAATTTTGTTTATCTTTTTAGTTGCAAGTATAATTTTTCCAAAGCAGCTTCCAGGTCGTTCTGTAAAAGCGGAAAACAGTATCTTTTCTTAATGACCAGACTGTTATGTCGCAACTGCCATTTTCTACATTTTACCAGGTGTTCCACAACCTCGTCGATAACGCTTGTATCCAACCTGTCCTCGAATTCAATAGGACGCAGTCTGAATTTTGATGGTAAGTGTTCTCCCACCAGCCAGGCATAAACACTTTCGGGATAATACCTGTGGGCAATTATGGGAGTTTCGCAAGCGCAAGCTTCTATAATGGGCAGTCCTCTTCCCTCAGTTTCACTGGGCAACGTAACCAGCGATGCTAATTGGAACAAGTCTTGGATTTTCAACGGTTTTACCTCTTTTCTAATATAAGCCGGCTTATCTAATTTACTGAATAAAAACGAGAGAAAAATTCTGGGAACAAACTCCAATTCTACTGCCAGAAGCATTCTTTGAAATTCCTTAAGTAAAAAAGTGAAATATTCCTCATGTCCCTTCAGGATAGGACCGGTGATCATCAGCACAATGTTCTCTATCTTACCACTTCTCAGCCAGCTGTTAAACCGGGAATTTTCTAACAACGCACTTATCAAAAGAAAATCCAATTCGATCCTCTTTCTTTCTATTATTCGTGTTGGTTGCAAAATGAGCAAATTATCAGAGCAGATGTCAAAATTTATGTTATCTTTCAAACCGGTAATAAATGGATAAGGCGTTTTTTGCATCTCTTTGTTTTTAAGCACCTTCTCGATAGAAATCGAGCGCAATTCACCTTTCCTATCGGCAATAAGCTGTTTAACCTGGCAGAGGATATCTCTTTTTCTTTCTTCATCGTCAAGTGGTTTGAATTTCTGCATATCAATTGCAGTTCCAATAACACCAGTAGCAGCAGGTTCATAATCGAACTTATTCACCAGCAGATCAGATTGACGATAATTAATATTCAAAGCCAGCCAATTTTTTGCTTTCCAAGGATAGAGCATTTCGATAACTGAAAAGATCTCGGGAAGATGTGAATTTGTAAAAAAATGATCTCGAGGACCGTGTTTAGTACCTTGATATTTAATATCTATTTCGCTTTTACCGGCTTCCCAGTAGAAATCGTGATTATTGGAAATGACCGGAACATCAAGATACGATGAGATCAGAACCAGAGCCAGGGCAAGAGATACATTACCCGGATTGGAATTTGTATTAACTACATACAGCAATTGAATACCATGTTGGGTAATATAGGTTCCTATCTGCAGGGACAGGTATATTGTGTCTTCCCATAATTGCTTTAAAAGATTGTCATACTGCTTTTCACCTCGTTGCAGTTTGGTATGAAAAAACAGGTCGAACAGCTTCCATTTGGCAAATCCTGCCATTCCCGGTACAGTAAAATGCCGGTACTTCTCTTTGATAGCCATATCAAATCTTTCGTCAAATTCCCCACCGATGAGATGAATATCAACCTTGGGAAGTATTTTGTGAACCAGCGTGATATATTTAGCAATTTCCGTGGAGACACCATCGATACCGTATTCGAAAGTAATGAAAGCGATTCCGCTACGTTCTATCCTTTTCAGGAAGGATTTATAACTTTCCTTTCGATTATTTACTGGTGGTTTATTCTGTAAGTTGTGTAGAAATTCATTCAGTTCGAACCATGATGTGAACCGCAGATCTTTGAAATCTTCAAACATGGTAAAATGAGCTTAAAATCGAAAAAGCTCCTCCAATTTATTTTGTAGAATTTGAAACGAGAAATATTTCCTGCCCAGTTCGTAATTATATTCTGCGATCTCTTTTTGAAGTTTTTTATCATGGATGATCTTTTCCATTTCTACCAGGGCATTATTGGTAAGAACATTATCTTCCAACATCACGGTTTTAAAGCCCTTGCTTCCAATATCCGTCCAGAAAACAGGTTTGTAATTATTCACAAAGACGGGTCTCTTTGCCAGAACACATTCCACAAATGCATTGCCAAATCCTTCATAAGTACTGAAATACGTGCAGGCAATTGCATTGGCATAAGCATCGGAAAGATTGAATATTTTCCTTCCCCGCCAACCCTTTCCGCGTTCATTCAGGATGCGTCTATGTCCAAATACTACCTGTTTATCCAGTTTGCGTTTTTTAATGGTTTCCAGCAGTTCTTTATAATAACCCTTCCTGGCATCATCGGCTGCACTGCCGGTAACGATCAATTTAACACGTTTATCCTGTAAGTGATGAACCATTTCGATAGCAGTTTCGATTCCCTTTCTACGCACAATGCGGGTAACCTGGAATAGCGGGATGTCTGTTTTCTCCAATCCTAATTCGGAAAGCATGGAACGGTTATACTGGCTTTTACGGGCAAAAGGTTTATCAAAATCCATTACATTGGGAACCACAACTGCATCGATGTTATATTTTTTTTTCAGAACATCCCGGGAATAAGTATTAATAACCGCATGACGTACATTTGGCAGATCCAGAGGAAATGTGGTTTTTACAATTTCTTTTACTTTTTTATGCGGGGTTTTGTACCTGTTATCCCGTTCCCAGTAGAAATCGTGATCATGCGCAACAATAGGTTTGCATCCGAATTCCGCCACTTTTTTGATAGCCATACCCATGGAAAGATGACAGGGAAGCGAAGTGCTATTCTCTGTTAATAACACATCGATCTTTTTCTTTAATATCCATTTAAAAATATGTGCAGCAATCTCGTTGGAAGTATCAACCAGATGATCAATCAATTCCTGTTGTTCAAATTGCGGGAAGAAGAAGGCACGGTTCTGCTCCCATTCGCATTCGGGAGAAAAGAAAGAAAGAGCACGCCACACACTTTCGTTTTTCTTGCCAACAATGCTTCTTTTGAACTTACCAGAAAGAATGAATATCTTATGTCCCATCTTTTTCAGAACCTTGATCCACTTTTCCGTTTCCAGAGCTACACCATCGATATCTCCTATCCGTCCGATAATAACTCCAATATTCATAGGTCAAACTCCTTCTTAAACTAAATGTAGAACATCACATACTGGAATATAACTTTTACAATATGAATAATTTAATCTTTTTTTGTGGTCAAGAAAAAAATATTGAATTGAAAGCGAAAGTCTTCATTGTCCTTGCGAGGAATCTTCTTTGATATCTCTGTCGAAGCAATCCGTCTGAGCCGGACTAGTCTCATTTATAACAAACCCCAATCATATAAGATTGCCGCAGTCGCTTTGCTCCTTCGCAAAGACAATCATTTAATAATCTGAATCGAGCCTTGAAAAGGTTACCCAAAGAGGATTTCTTTCAAGTAAATCCTACTTCAACAACATACATTTTTTTACATAAGACTTGGATGGTGTTTGTAATTTATAGAAATAAACTCCACTTGAAACTCGCTTACTATTATCATCTTTCCCATTCCAAATAAGTTCGCTACGACCGGGACTCATGTAGCAATCTAACAGGGATTTGACCTTCTGTCCTTTGATGTTGTAGATATCAAGTTTTACATTTCCCTCTTCAGGAAGACTGAATACTATCTTTGTTTCCGGGTTGAAAGGGTTTGGGTAGTTGGTTAACCGGTACTGGGTGTTGGGTATTTGGTATTGGGTAGTTTCCACATACGGCTCTGCTCCGAATTCATAACAACCCATATCTATAATTGCAACTCCGTCCCCGTCTCCATCCCAGACACGGTGATTGTGAAGCAGATCCCAGGGAGGTAAAAATAAACCTGTTGTATCCGGTGTGCCGGTATCAATGCAGGGAGAAAATTCTGATAATTGATATGGATCATCACCTGATAAAAGAAAGAGTGGATCTTCTTCAATGTTTCCTTCTCCCCAATTGATAATGTTTGCATTGTTCTGATTGTATATTCCATCTTCTCCGTTCTTGATGTTGCAGTGATCTATATTCAACTCGTAATTATATCCATTATTTGTATCATCCACTATAAATATTTCATAATCTGTGTTGTTGTGCATAATTGTATTGGTCATATTAATATCACCCAAAGAGTAAATTGTATTATTGTAAAAGCTGTTGCTCGCTGTGTTATTGGTAAACGTACAATTGTTAAATTCTAGTAAACCATCATGATTAAAGTTTTGGAAAACATATCTGCTACCGATCGAATTATTCGTGATCAAACAGTTATTGAAGCTAATTTTAGGATCTCCACCATTGTGGTTTGTGGTTCGAATTATTCTGCCTTCCGTATTTGTGGAATGATTGCCGCAGAATACACAATTATCAATTGTAAAATCATCATATGCCATTAATTGCATTGCAACTACAGGAGAATAGGGATCGGGTTCAATATTTTCATTATTTCCAATAATACAATTTTTCATATAACCTGAATTTCCCTCTAAACCAAGACCTGAATTAGTATCGTTAGTGATATTATCAGTAATTATTAAGTTATCAAACTCATTATAAACATGTGCATTAGTGAAAATAAAACGAATATTACTATTGTTTTGTACTTTTATATTGTTAAGCTTTAACATATCTACTTCATAAAAAAACAAAACATTAGTTGTTAGCCTTTCAGAATTATTTTGAATGGAAAAATTTGAAATTTTAGCATAACCATTTAGATGATCACCAATAACAGCATTTGGGTTATAGTCATTGATCAAAATTGTGTTATCCATATCTTCACCTATTATGGAAACATATTCCTTACAGCCTATAGGAAATATTTGCTCATTTACCTGGTGAGAATAAATTCCTGCTTCTACATGAACCGTACGGGGATTCTGCTCATCTGCCTGTATCTTGCGTACAGCCCAGGAGATGTTCTTGAGCGGTTCAGTTGGTGTAAGTCCGGAGTTGTTATCATCTCCATCTACAGCCACATAAAGGTCATTCGGCTCTAATACCATCCAGTTATTCTGAATATCAAAAGTATAGGTAGAACCATCTGAATACTCAGCAAAATAGCGACTGGGTTCAAATACTGAAAAAGTATCAACTATAACATTTATTTGACCGGTATCTCTTATCAGCAGATCTGCACCTTTACCAGCATTGTTGTTATAAATATTGCAGCGGTTATTAGGATCGAACGTGATATTATTATTGTACCAAATATTAATACCTCCACCATATCCGGCAGAATTATGAATTATCCTTAAACCGGAAAGTGTCAAATCAGATAATATAGTTAATATTGCACCACCTAATGTTGCTAAATTATCATGTAAATAGCAATTTGTTATAAAAGTATTCTCAGCACATTGTACAAATATACCTCCACCAACAGAACCTTGAATTTCTGTTCCGTAGCCATTTTGAATTGTAAAACCACGAATTGTTGTCCCAATAGTTATGTCCTGGATTTCTATACAGCTTAACAGACGCTGTCCATCAATAACAGTAGAATATATATATTGAGAATTTCCGGTTGTTAGCTCCAGACTGGCGAGGGTTATGTTCTTCTCACTCATATTTAGGTTTTCATAGAAAGTTCCCGGATAAACTAGAACAGTATCGGAATCTACCGAAGCATTTATACCTTCCTGGATGGTGATGAAGTTGCCGGTACCGTCTTGTTTGATATGCCATGTAGTGGAATTTAGCAACGAATTTACACTAATTA
>JACNIV010000079.1 GCA_014382915.1 Candidatus Cloacimonadota bacterium
ATGGGAGTTAAAAGAATCTTCACACCTGGAGCACCTACTAATGAAATCGTTGACTATATTAAATCTATAATTCATTAAAAAAATAGAAAGGAAAAGAAAATGGTAAAAAAATATCAATTAGGTAATTATGAACTTTTTTTTCTCCACGATGGTTCTTTCTGGCTGGATGGAGGAGGATATTTTGGAGTTGTTCCTAAAGTTATCTGGCAAAAATTAATTCAGCCGGATGAATTGAATCGAGTGAAATTGAACATTAATCCTTTACTGGTAAGAACTCTGGATCACAATATTCTTATCGATCCGGGACAGGGAAATAAATTCACTGAAAAACAGAAACAGATTTTCGGAATAAATTATGAACCTTCATTAGAACAGTCTTTAGCTGAAATTGGCTTAACTCCGGATGATATTGATGTTGTAGTGGCTACTCACCTCCACTTTGACCACGTGGGTGCTTGCACAAAATTTGATGAATCCGGCAATATAGTTCCCACTTTAAAAAACGCAGTTCACTATTTTCAGAAAAATGAATGGGAAGATGCTACTCACCCGAATGAAAGAACCAAAGGAACATACTTCTTGGAGAATTATGTTCCAATAATGGAAGCAGGACTGGTTAAACTCATCGAAGGCAATAAAGAAGTTATTCCCGGAATTAGTGTCGAAATTACAGGTGGACATACCAAACATCATCAAATAATTTTTATAAAATCAGAAGGAGAAACAGCGGTTTATTTTGGAGGGATCGTATCAGCAGTTACTCATATCAAAATTCCATACACAATGGGTTTTGACCTCTATCCTGTGGAAATTATGGAAAAACGTAAGGAGCTTTATCAACGTGCAATAGAAGAAAACTGGTTGGTTTGCCTGGAACACGATCCCATAAATCGGGCTGGAAATATCAAATTCGATGGAAGAAATTATCAGTTTGAGACGAAGGTTACGACGTGATCATATAGGAGTAATATGTCATTTTCAAACGATATTTACGAAATAATCAAAACCAGAAGAAGTATTCGTTCATTTAATGATAAAGAAGTCCCCGATGAGTTGTTAGATAAAATTCTTCAAACCGCAATCTGGGCGCCATCAGGTAAAAATTTCCAAAACTGGTATTTTTATGTTTTGAAAGATGAAAAACTAAAGGAATTTATTAAAATTTACAAAGAATCTTGGGAATATGTAAAACCGACCTTAGAAGGAAAATTAAAATCAAAAATAATTGAATTAACAGGAAAATTCTTTGGCAATATTGGTAATGCACCTGTTGTGATTTTAGCTTTTTCTGATATAATCCCCGAAGAAGAACCAATCACTTCGATGGGAAGCGTGTTTCTGGCAATACAAAACCTGCTTCTATTAGCTCATAAAGAAGGTTTGGGAACCTGTGTTCTGGGTAGAGTTGAACAAAAAGCAGAACAAGTTAAAAAAATGCTTAATATTGAAAACAAAGAATTCTTATGCGGGATCGCTCTTGGTTTTTATAATAGAGAATCACCTGCTCCTCCTCGAAGAGAAGGAAGAAGTCATTGGCTATAAATTCATTGAGATAAATAGAAAAAAATAGAGAAAAAAAGGGAAACATTGACAAGAAAAGAGAGTTCTGATGAAAAATTATTTGGCATATATAAAAAAACAACTGAAATTTATTCAACATTTTTCAATTTTCAGTCTAAATCAGTTTTATTCAGTTTAAATCAATGATAAAAGGAGGTTTAATGGTTGGAATTATCGGATATGGTTCGTACATTCCCAGATTCCGGATAAAAGCTGAACAGATAGCTCATCAATGGGGAAAAGATGCCGTAGCTATCAAGCGCGGATTAATGCTTCAGGAAAAATCAGTTCCCGGTTTAGATGAAGATACCATTACCATTTCAGTAGCAGCGGCAAAAAATGCTTTGAAACGTTGTAACATCGATCCACAGGAAATCGGTGCACTTTACATTGGTTCGGAATCTCATCCTTATGCGGTGAAACCCTCAGGAACTGTTGTTGGAGAAGCTCTCGGCATTGTTCCGGATTTTCATACTGCAGATTTAGAATTTGCCTGTAAAGCCGGTTCGGAAGGAATGTTCATTGCTCAAGCCTTAGTCAAAGCAGGTGAAGTCAAATATGCAATGGCGATCGGAGCGGACACATCTCAAGGTGCTCCAGCTGATGCTTTGGAATTTTCTGCTTCTGCTGGAGGTTCGGCATTCATTTTTGGAAAAGATAATATTCTCGCAGAACTGTTATTCACTCACTCTTACACAACTGACACTCCTGATTTCTGGAGAAGAGAAGGTGCATTTTATCCTCATCATGGAGGGAGATTCACGGGTGAACCTGCCTATTTCAAACACATCCAGGGAGCTGCAAAAGCTATTTTGAAAAAAAGCGGATACAAATCTTCAGATTTCAAATATGCAGTTTTCCACATGCCGAACGGAAAATTTCCTTTAACTGTGGGAAAAATGTTAGGATTTACAAAAGAACAGATGGAGCCAGGTTGGGTTGTAAATTTAATGGGAAACACATATTCAGGTTCTTCTCCCACAGGTCTTTCCGCAACTCTCGACGTTGCAAAACCCGGTGATCTGATCTTTATGGTTTCCTTCGGTTCTGGTGCTGGAAGTGATGCTTTCATTTTCAAAGCAACCGATAAAATTACTGATGTTCAGGATAAAGCAGAAAAAGTCCGAGAAATGCTCGCAGATAATCCGATTTATCTGGATTACGGTCAGTATGCTAAATTCCGTGAAAAGATCATTATGAACGAGTAGGAGGATTGAAAATGAGAGATGTTTATGTAATTGGTTGCGGAATGACAAAATTTGGCGAAATCTGGGAATCTTCTTTCCGGGATTTATTTGTAGAAGCTGGTTTAAAAGCGATAAAAGATGCAGGAGTTGACCGTCTTGACTCGATGTATGTTGGCACAATGACATCCGGACTTTTTGTAGGACAGGAACACGTTGGAGCTTTGATGGCAGATTATCTGGGAGTTGCTCCAATTCCGGCAGTTCGAGTCGAATCTGCATGTTGTTCCGGAGGGATGGCAGTCAGGATGGGATTTCTCGATATTGCTTCAGGAAATTCGGATATCGTGCTTGCCGGTGGAGTAGAAAAGATGAATGATGGTGCAGATGTTACTTACGCTCTTTCAACTGCTGCAGACCAGGAATATGAATGTTATCATGGAGTTACTTTCCCAGGACTTTATGCAATGATCGCACGCGCTCATATGAATAAATACGGAACAACAAGAGATCAACTTGCTCAGGTTGCAGTGAAAAATCATTTTAACGGCTCGATGAATCCGAATGCTCAATTTCCACGAAAAGTTACACTCGAGCAGGTTAAGAATGCTGTTCTGGTTGCTGATCCTTTAACAGTTCTGGATAGTTCTCCTGTTTCTGATGGGGGCGCTTGTGTAATATTAGCTTCGGAAGAAGTTGCCAGGAAATTGCAAAAACCTATGATTAAAATTATAGGTACAGGAGTTGCAACAGATTCTCTGGCTTTAGACCAGCGAGAAGACATTACTGCTTTAAATGCTGTAAAAGTTTCTGCAGAACGTGCCATGAAAATGGCTGGAGTAAAACCTTCCGATATTGATCTTGCCGAAGTTCACGATTGCTTTACTATCGCTGAAATCTGTATTTTGGAAGAACTCGGTTTTGCTGAAAGAGGAAAAGGTGGTCTATTCACTGAACAAGGTCATACAGCATTAACCGGTAAAATTCCGATCAATACTTCCGGGGGATTGAAATCTAAGGGTCATCCCGTGGGAGCAACGGGTGTAGCTCAAGTTGTAGAGATTTATGAACAGCTAACAGGAAAATCCGGAGAAAGACAGATCAAGAATGCAAAGATCGGTTTAGCTCAAAACATGGGCGGATCGGGAGCCTCATCGGTTACTCATATATTTTCACTGATGTAAACAGAGATTATTGATGAAAACTGAAACATTGAGGAAAACTGAAAAAATAGAGAAAAACAGAGGAAAACAGAAAAATGAATAAATATCTTTATAGCGAATTAACAGAAAAAATAATCGGTTTATGTCTCGAAGTTCACAAGTCTCTTGGACCCGGATTTCCTGAAAAAGTATATCATAAAGCACTTGAATTAATACTTTTAAAGAATGATTTTGAATATGACTCTGAGAAAGAGTTTAATGTAATGTTTCTTAATAAATTAGTAGGAAAATTCAGAGTCGATTTCGTTGTAAATAAAAAAGTTATTGTTGAAATAAAAGCAATAACAGGAGATTTCCCAGAAGTATTTAAAGCTCAGGTTATTTCATACTTAAAGGCTTCTGGGTTGGAAGTAGGGATTCTAGTTAATTTTTGGAAATGATAAACTTAATGTCAAAAGACTTGCCAGATACAAAAATTATCAAAAAGAATTAAAAAATGAAAAATAGGATTAATTTAGTCTGTGTGAATCAGTTAACTCAATCTGCATCTATGAACATCAGTTTAAATCAGTTTTATTCAGTCTAAATCAATGATAAAGGAGTGATATATGCCGTCACCAAGATATAGAAGAGAAATGCCGCAAAGATACAGATTAGAAGCGGGAAAATGTAAAAGTTGTGGAAAGATATTTTTCCCGCCAAGATTGATCTGCAACAAGTGCGGTTCAGAGGATTTTGAACAGGTAATCTTACCAGAAAAAGGAAAGATCGTTACATTTACGATCATTCGAGTTGCTCCCACACAATTTGAAGCAGAAGTTCCTTATGCGATTGCAATTGTAGAACTTGAAAATGGAGTGAGGATAACAACTCAAGTAGTCGATTGTGATACTGAAAAACTTGAAATTGGAAACGACGTCAAACTTGTTTTCAGGAAAGTTCAGAAAGAGGGAAAAACAGGAATTTTACTTTACGGGTATAAAGCTGTTTTAGCGTGAATGTAACTCAATCAATCCTGATTGAGAGAAAAATAGGATAATTATGTATAAAATTGAATCCAAAGTAAACACAAACAGCCAGTCTTTCAAAGAAAACACAAAATCGATGGAAGAAGCTGTGAAGCAGTTGAAGGATCGCCTTTCTTTAATTAAAAAAGGTGGTCCTGATTATATGCACGATAAGCATAACAAACGTGGAAAACTTTTTGTAAGGGATCGATTGCGATTACTTTTAGACCCGGATACACCATTCCTGGAATTAAGTCCTCTTGCTGCCTGGGATATGTATGAAAATCAACATCCATCAGCAGCTATAATTACTGGAATTGGAGTTGTGAAAAACCATGAAGTTATGGTCATCGCCCACGATGCAACAGTTAAGGGAGGAACTTATATTCCCGAAACTATTAAAAAACATCTTCGGGCTCAGGAAATTGCCTTAGAAAATAAACTTCCCTGCATTTATCTTGTAGATTCCGGTGGAATTTTTTTGCCTTTACAGGTTGGAACTTTTCCGGATAAAGAACATTTTGGCAGGATTTTCTATAATCAAGCCCGGATGTCTGCAGAAAATATCCCTCAAATTTCTGTTGTAGTCGGATTCTGCACTGCTGGTGGAGCATACCAACCAGCTATGAGTGATGAAGTTATTATTGCAAAGGGTGCCACAATTTATATTGGAGGACCACCTTTAGTTAAAGCAGCAACAGGAGAAGTTGTAACCGAAGAGGAACTCGGTGGAGCTGATGTTCATTGC
>JACNIV010000080.1 GCA_014382915.1 Candidatus Cloacimonadota bacterium
CTATTAGAGTCGGAATATTCTTCTAAAAGGAATACTTCATCAATTTGTAAATCAAAAGGAGTTTTTATAGCCAAACCGATCTTTAAAGGAACGGGATTGCTCAAGTAATTAAAATCAATCATAGCGCCAACAACAAAATTCACTCCGGCAAAAGTCCAGTCCGACCTATCATAATAATCCCAGTAATAATTATAACCCACTGAATCTACTTCAACCAAATCCTTTGATTCAAAGTAAGCCTCACCTACCCATAGATTGGCAGCGAATCCAACAGAGAAGATCGAGGCAATTCTATTAGCCATGCCGAGTGAGATCGTACTCGCTCCACCTTCAGAAAAAGTTTCATAAAAATATTCATATGATTCTAATGTGTCTGCATATGAATACTCTTTATGGTAATATGAATATAGATCGAGTTGTCTTTGCACGGCCAGTGCAGCAACAAATTGTTTACCGGAAAATTCGAATGGATATACTGCACTCAAGAAATTCAGGATAGCATGTTCGTCTTCATAGGTTTCTACCCAATAATCGAAGTCCACTTCATATATTTCACCAAGACCCCGGGCTACAATGGATGCTTCCGGTTTATCCAATTGTGTTAACCCGGCAGGATTCCAGGAAATAGCAGTGGCATCATCTGCCACACCGATGAACGCTCCTCCCATACCGGCAGCCCTGGCACCCACTCCTGTAAAATTCCAATCGGGACCTAAGTTGAGGTCAAGCTGGGCAAAAATAAGGCTTGAAATAATCATAAAAAGAAAAAAGCATAAAGATTTCAATTTCATATTTTCTCCTCTCATAAAGAAAGCCTCATATAATTTACCTCAAAAGGATATATGAGGGTTTGATATATTATTTAGAAATAAATTATACCAGAAGCACTTATAGTGTTTTTACCAACTGTTTCAATGTCATCATATCCATAAAAATCACCGTAATCTATTTCATAGCCCTGATGTGAGTAAGTGAATTCCAATGTAAATCTTTCAAAGATCAATCCTGTACCTGCTGACCAACCCATACCAACGACCTGATCACCATTATAGTCTGCATTAAATGTTGGATATGTTTGCCATCCAGCTCTTAATGGAATAACTGCAAAATCATTCACAACAAGATATTCTCCACCAACTCTGAACTGATTTAAATCGAAATCAATATAATCGGCTTGTGAATACATTTGTGTCTCATAATCCATGGCAATAGTAAGTAATTCCCCAATTTTACATGATGCTCCAAACCCAAGCATTGTAGGCATTTCAAATGTATAATCACCATCATATTCCCAATCATAATAACCGGTTTCCTCTTCCACTCCTTCATACTCTATTTCCAGATCAAAAGGTGTTCTGAAGTTAACTCCTAATCTAAGAGGGACAGGATTTTCCAAATTATTTAAATCTATCATTCCACCAAAAATAAAATTCAACCCGGAATATGATTCTTCATAATTATCTTCAAAATAGTAACTATAGCCTTCTTCGGTTTCTACACTTTCATATTTACCCATCCAAATATTTGTAGCAAATCCCAAAGAAACAAACGGAAGAATTGTTGCACCAACACCCAATGTAGCGCTGTCTACGCCACCAGTTCCTTCGAATTCATAATCATTTCCCTCATAGGTTACAAATTTAGAATAGCTGTAAAGATCAATCTGCTTCTGATAAGCTGCAGCAGCTACTAATTTGAAATCACCAAATGTTAATGGTGTTGCACCACTTATGAAATTTAAAACAAAATGATCTTGTGAATCTTCTGTTTTTTCTCCATAAAAATCCCATTCATAAGTATCATTAATAAACCTTGTTACAATGGAAGCTTCCGGGTGATGTAACTGTGTAAGACCTGCAGGATTCCAGACAACAGCAGTAGCATCATCTGCCACACCAATAAAAGCTCCACCCATTCCGGCTGCCCGGGCTCCAGCTCCTGTTAAATTGAAATTTACGTTCTGAGCATTTAAGCCTATAACCAAAATGAATAAAAATAATAAAAATAATAATTTCATAATCCCCTCCTTTTTTATTTTACTACTACTTTATCTTCGATCTGCAAATCGCTGATCTTACCTATCGGTTTGGCAATCGACATTTTTTCTTGAACCTGAATAACGATCAATTCTCCCAGGGGAGTTACGTTTATACCCAGAACTTCTCCTGTAGTGGGATGGTAATATTTCTTTCCTTCTTTATAGGCAACGCATTTGGTGCCTTTTCGCACTCCTACATTGCTGCCGATGCTTAGAATAACCTGCGTATCTTCAACTTCCATGATAATTCCTTCTACCAGGGGAAGATCGTTATAGATATCTATAGCGGTTTGTTCCACCAGTCTTTCGATAGTTTCGATATTTGTATTTCCCGAAGATACTTCCTTAGCTACTATCAACTCACTGGTTTCGGTATCGATACCCCGGGCACTTACTTTGGCAAACCCGACTTCAATGTTTATCCTACCTAAAATTATTATGTCTGCTCCAGCTAATTTCCCTAGTTTTACCGCTGTTTCATCATCCACAAAACCTGTCATCCCAAGTTTTTGTTCTTCCATTATTTTATCCAGGGCACTTCTTTCTATCACCCGGAAACGACGAAGGTTAACAAGCTGTGTCACCAGTTTTTCCGTTACAGATTCTGCCAGATTCTGAGCTTTTTCATTACTTGCAAAAGTGAGCACTGCAACAGATAAACGAGAGCCAACCTGAGTTACTGCGTTTGGATCATAAGTTAATGCACCTAATGGTAATTTGCTGATATTTGATTTTCTGCTTTTCTGTTCTTCTAATTTCTGTCTCTCTTCTTCAAGTTCCTTTTGTTTTTTTTGGATTTCTTTTTCCAGTGCTGCTAATTCTGCTTTTTCTTTTCTTTCCCGTTCTTTCTCCAGGCTTTTGTTCTCTTCCTCGATCTCTTTTTGTTTTCTTGCCAGTTCTTCTTCTTTTTGTTTTTGTTCTTCCATCTCTTTCTGTCGGAAAGTTAATTCTTCCTGTTCTTTTTCATGTTGTTTTCTTTCAGCTAAGTTTTTTTCAAGATCGATATTTCTACCATCAAAGCTTAATTTTTTTATGTATTCCTCGGTGCGTTTAGATTTCTTGTAGGCATAAGAAAGTTGCAATTCTCCCATTGCGTTATCAAATTCATCCAGATTATAATAGCAGATCCCCACTTCTCTATGAGGAAAATATTTTATGAACCTGGTGCCGTACGTTCGTTTTTTCATGGCATCTTCAAATTCCAGTGAAGCTGCACTTTTGAATTCGGCTATTGCTCTTTCCCATTCACCTTTTTGCATATATTGCAAGCCTTTGTCGTAATATGTATAAAACTTTTCTATAGAATATAACAAATTGCTATTTACAAAAATCGAAACAATAAATAAAATTATTAAACATCTTCTCATAAATAATACTCCTTCATTTAAGTTCCAGTTAAATCTCAATTTCTCGGGAATAATTAACTTCCCTTCACAAAAACGTTTATAAATTTAAATCAGTCAATAAATAAATTATTTTTATAGGATGTTTAATTAATTCTAACCTTTATAATATATTTATAAATGCTTTTTTAACAGGATTTGTTTGGAATGGATTTATCTTCCCGACGAATTTCTTAATACCACTTTTCATGATAAGTATTTCTAATTCTGGTTATTTACTTAAAATTTCACTCGAATAAAAAAGGCTGAAATAAATCAGCCTTTTATCTTACATTATTGAAATAATCAAACACTACTTCCAGGAAACAGTTTCTTTCCCAATACTATCTCTTTTCATAGAACCGAGTTTTTTACCGTATCTGTCCTGGAATGAGATATTTAACAGCATTTCTCCCATAATAGAGTGAGTAGCACAGGAGAAACATGGGTCATAAGCTCTGAATGCCATCTCCACCATATTCAGTAAACCGTCATTAACATTGCCGCCTTTGATAAGTTTTTTGGCAGCTTTCTCTACAGACATACATATCGGAGCAGAATTAAACAGTGTGGCAACCATCAAATTAACACCTGTTAAAACTCCTCTCTCGTCTGATTCATAATGATGGATCAAAGTACCTCGTGGTGCCTCTACAATTCCAACTCCTTCTTTAGGAGTCTGGAGATTCATATTGCGAGTATCAGGTGAGACCAGTTCTTCCAAATTGGCAAGTTCATTGATTTTTTCAGCAGCATAAAGAATTTCAATTAATCTTGCCCAATGATAAGCGAGTGTGTTATGACATGGTTTTCCACCCACTGTAGCATACATTCTTTCATATACCTGTTGAGCAAGTGGAGTAGCCATGCCATCGGCAGCATTCAATCTTGCCAGAGGTGCAACTCGTACAATACCGCTGTTAACACCGTCAATAAAACCTTTCCAGCCGATCTTTCGCAGATATGGGAACTTGATATAGCTCCAATCCTCTACATGTTCTGCAAAAATATCTGCATATTCATCCGGTGCAAATAGTTCTACCGGATTACCTTCCGGATCGACGATCCTGATCTTTCCATCATAGAAATTAACTTTGTTATTTTCATCGACCATTCCCATGTAATAGGTATTATGATAATAAGTATCAGATAGGATAAGATCAACATAATCCTTATTTTTAAGAACGATATCATCAAAAGCTTTTAGAGTGAATTTTGCGAACTCGATAGCATCTGTTGAGAATGCTTTGATAGTATCTCTTGTTTCTTCAGTTATCCTTTTTGCCACACCACCGGGAAGACCAAGAACAGGATGAATAGTCTTTCCGCCAATTTCAGCCATAATATCACGGCAGCGTTTTCTGATGGTAATAACCTGCTTGGCAACATCCACGCCAACCTTTTCAATAACACCCAGAATATTCCTTTTTCCTGCTGGAGCATCGGGACCAACTATAAAATCGGGACCACCAAGATAATAAAAGTGGATCGTGTGATCTTCAAACATAAACAAGTTATAAAAGAGTTCACGAATAGCTCTGGCAGTTGGAGTGGGTTCTACTTTGAAAAGGGAATCCAGGGCTTTTGTCCCCGCCATGTGATGAGCAGTGGGGCAAACACCACAGATACGCGAAGTTATTTGAGGCATATCTTCTGCTGGTCTTCCCACACAAAAAGCTTCGAATCCACGAAGTTCGGGTATCTGGAAAAAAGCTCTTTCCACATCACCCTTATCATCAAGGACAATTGTTATTTTACCATGACCTTCCAGCCTAGTGATTGGATCTATTGTAATGATCTTACTCATCTTTACCCTCCTTGCGAGCGCTACCAAGCAGAGATGCCGATAACCCATACCTGTAAAAAGTTCCGGCAAGATCAACCACTCCCCCAATAACTTTATCAATAGCTTCTTCTTCTTCACCTTCTAAGATCGCTCCCAGAGTACCTATCATTTTAGCTCCCTGGTCTCTGCAGGAATCGGTGGGACCAAAACATCCTGTACAGGGCATATTTCCATTAATGCAGGAAGCTCCGCACCCATCTCTTGTGGCAGGTCCCATACAAATTATCCCTTGTGCAAGAAAACACTCTTCCGGGTCAAGTTCAATATCGATCACTCGTTTTATTTCTGATATTGTCACATCTTCCGGTTTACTCTCATTTCTATCACAGGATTTGCACAGTGATTTATCCGGTGATAAGATCGCTCCTTTGGGAGGTAA
>JACNIV010000081.1 GCA_014382915.1 Candidatus Cloacimonadota bacterium
TTCCACAAAGATGTGTTTTTTCCTATCCGGAAAGAACCGCTTTCATTATGGAAGGCAACAACATTCATATTTTCAAAAATGGGAGACGGATAAATACGATAGGTGGTTTAGGATTCGACCATTCGAATTTTAACAAACTTTCTGATATTGCTATTGCACCGGATGGCAATCTATTAGCGTTGGACAGCTTCCAGAAAAAGATAAAGAAATTCGATAAAGATGGTAAATGGATCACCGAGTTTGAGTTGGTAAATTTTGTTGGACCCACTCTTTTTGAGATTACAAGTAACGAAACATTTTACATTTACGATGATAACCGCAAAGAAATTGTAACGACCCGTACATTTGAAGAAAATGATTTCTATTCTTTCGGAAAATTCCAGCTTGTTAATCCTCGATCCCTGAATTTAGCAAAAAATATTGTACTTGTTTACGATCTGGTAGAGGCTAAAACGATCGTGTTCGACAGATTGGGACAATTTCAAGAAGAATTAGATGGAAAAGTGCAATTTGACAGACGGCAGAAATACAAATTGGAGAAATACTTTTTTCAGCATCTTACTTCCAGTAAAAAATTTGCTGTCACTTCTTTCCAGTGGTTGGATTTTCTTATAGATAATGGTTTTTTGATATTGCTTTCAAACCATGAGATATGGATATGTACAATCGATTATGAAATTAAATAATTTTGTGAGATCTTTAGTTTTTTATAAACCGGCTTTAGCAGCATTGCTACTCGCTTTAAGCAGACTTCCGCTTCATCTGGGATTCCTGGTTTTCTTCGGGATGATACCCCTGTTTTCTTTCTTTGAAGAAAAACCGCGTATAAAACAAATTATTCGAGCTGCCATTGTCTTCGGGGTTGTTTACGGTCTGGTCTGTTTACACTGGGTATCGTTAGTTACCTGGCCAGGTTTCATTGGCATGTTGCTCCTCTTCGGATTCTATTTTGTCATCATGTTCAATTTAATTGGAACTATCTGGAAGCTGAATCCAAAATTAAAGTATCCGGCTTTTATCTGCTTCTGGCTCTCTTTCGAATACTTGCAGAATTTCGGTGAGTTCAGCTTTCCCTGGTTTAATGTTGGGTACTCACTGGGAGATTATCTCACCTTTATACAACTGGCAGATATTGGTGGAATTTATCTTCTTTCTGCTCTCATCATTCTCGTTAATATTTTTATTTATGAATTAAGAAATAATTATAAAAGACATTTAATTACTTTGATAACTGTCGTTATCATCTGGGCTGGTTACGGATTTATTCGACTCCAGACAATGAAGTTGGTTAAAACAGATACGCAGGTTTCCATAGTTCAGGTAAGTATCCCACAAGATAAAAAATGGGAACAGACCTATCTCGATACAACCCTGAAATATTATGAAGAGTTTACAGCTCTTGCAGCAGGACAGGGCTCGGTTTTGATAATCTGGCCGGAATCAGCTACTCCGCTGTATTTATTACGACAGCCAAAATATAAAAGATGGATAATAGAACAGGTAAAAACTCTGGAAAAGGATATTTTCACCGGCTTTCCTCATTATAAATATTTGGGACCGGGTGATCCGCGTAAGTACAAATTTTATAATGCTGCCACGCGTTTTGACAGGGATGGAAAGATATATCCCCCTTATTATAAAAACGTGCTTGTTCCGTTTGGAGAGCGAATTCCACTTCTGAATATCTTTCCGTTTTTATGGAATGTCCACCTGGGACAGGCTAATTGGGAATACGGAGAAAAACAGGAATTTTATGTTATCGAAGGAAACACATATTCACCCTTGATCTGTTTTGAAATAGCATTTGAGTTTCTTACTACTAGGATGGCCAGGGAAGATGTGGATTTTATTGTGAACATAACTAACGATGCCTGGTTCAAACGTTCTGCCGGAACATACCAGCATGCTACCATGACAAAATTCAGAGCTGTGGAAACCCGAAAGATGAT
This sequence comes from Candidatus Cloacimonadota bacterium, assembly GCA_014382915.1. Taxonomy (GTDB): domain Bacteria; phylum Cloacimonadota; class Cloacimonadia; order Cloacimonadales; family TCS61; genus JACNIV01. Next base: position 1,950 of record JACNIV010000081.1, read on the forward strand.
CTACCGCGCTGCCAACACAGGGTATTCGCTCATTGTGTCACCAACCGGAGAGCTCCTGGAAAGATCTAAACTTTTTGAAAAAACCATTCTCACAGCAGAGATTATTAAGTGTAATTCCAATTCTTTCTTTACAAAATATCTTTTCTGGTTTCCTGTTGTCTTTGTTGTGGGAGCAGGAATGATTTTGATTGCAGGTTTAATATTTAGACGCAGATTAACGCAGAAAGAGTATGAAAAAGAATAATGAAAACTTTGTAATGAAGAGGGATTAAACTATGAGTTCCTTCATATTAAATCATAATATTCATAACAGATCAGCGTCAAAAAGATGAATAAATACTACTACACGATCGGGGAAGTTTGTAACTTGCTGGACCTGAAAGCACATGTTCTCAGGTACTGGGAAAAGGAATTTCCCCAGGTTCATCCCAAGAAGAAATTCGGACGCAACCGGCGCTATAATCCCGATGATATCGAACTTCTGAAAAAAATAAAACACATGCTCTATAACCAGAGATATACCATCGAGGGCGTGAAAAAGAAACTGAAAAGCTTCGATAAAGAAAAAAACCAGATCGAGATGGATTTCACTGTCGATAAGAAAGAAGCTAAAGAAAATATTTTAACCGAACTGAACGACATTAAGGAACTATTGAAGAAATGATAGTTAAATCTAAATAGAATACATGTCCGGCAACTGACGGATCCACGACCTTTTGGGTCGGGGAAACATACGTTATTAGGTAATTAGTTAAATCTTTGAGAAGGATGTTGAAATTGTGATTAATAATAAAAAATATATGAGTTTTGAAAAGAAGAAAGAAATAATCAGTCAGTGAGTTAAAATGATAAAGAAAATGTTTACAATAATTGTAATAGTAACTATATCAGTTTTATTCGCGGACTATCAAAGTGGTATTCAAGAATCAATAGAAAACTCTAAAGCCAAAGGTTATTCTAAAAGTGAACAACAAGTTGCCGTGGCCGTATATCAGTATAATGAAGGTTATTTCGAAGATGCATTAAAATCATTATGTAGAGCTGATTCATTGGGTATACCTGAAAAATTGATTCCAAATTATTATTTGCTGTATTCAGGAATCTATAGAGAATTGGGTAATTATAAAAAAGCATTAGAATATAATGAAAAAATTCTAAACCATAGTAGTTATGACCAAGGACGATCATATTATCCAATGGAGATTTATAATATCTATTTTAAGTTTAAGCTGGGAGAAAATATTGAAGATGAGAAAAATAATTTTCTTGCAAAATGGAAAATTAAAAATGAAGTACATCAATATTCATTATGCGATTTTCTCTTGAAAATCGAAGATTATAATTCTGTATTATCAGCAATAAAAGATTATGATAAAATGTTAGTTGATCTTGGTTTGAGTGAAACGAATGTGCAGTATATTCTTTTTGTTCACGCATATTATGAATTGGGTAATTATAAAAAAGCAAAAGAGTACTATAATATGGCTTTGACAATCGACACTAATGATAATACAGAAAGCTATTTGCACTATTGGGATTCGCTGATAAATAATAAACTTGGGAATATTACCGAAGCGATAATTTCTTTGAAGAAAGGTAAAGACCTTGGATGGGATTATCATGGAAGATTCATATTACCTCAACTCTGGCGTTTTTCTGAAAAGAATATAGAAATCCTGGAAATGATTGAAAAATTAGAAACCAATGGAGCGATTGAAAAGTACGTTAAATGATGAATTACTCATAACAAACGCACCTGCAGTTGGGCTATCTGTCCGCTTTCGTCTGAATTGGCAGCGTTCACTCCAGATTCTAACGGATGCCAGATCAGGATGACAAAAAACATTCTATTTTGCAGAACTTATTACAATCATAGGGAGTTGATAATTGATAATGAATGAAGAGAAGATGGTTTAATTTGACGTTTTTGGGCGGATTATTTGTTAGCTTATTTACACTTTATAGGAGATAAAATATTATTTCTTTACATTTTTCTGGTGATTAATTTAGATGATCTTAGCACTTTTAAGGAGGAAAATTAATGAAACGAAGTTTATACATTAAATTACTTTCCTGGAAAAATGATGTTAAACGTAAACCTCTTTTGTTACAAGGAGCACGTCAGGTTGGAAAGACTTATGTTATTAATGAATTCGGACATAATGAATACTCAAACTTTATTTATCTTAATTTTGAACAAAATCCGGAGTTAAGTACCTTATTCGAAAATGAGCTAAAACCGGAAAAAATTATAACCAATATAAGTCTATACCTCGGACGAAAAATAACTTCTACTGATACATTGATCTTTTTTGATGAAATACAAGCTATACCAAATGTATTAACCAGTTTAAAATATTTTCACGAAGAAGCACCTGAATACCATATTGTTGCGGCTGGTTCATTATTGGGTGTAAGTCTTGGAAAAGAAAACAGTTTTCCGGTAGGTAAAGTTAATTTTATGATGCTGTACCCAATGTCTTTTGTTGAATATCTAAATGCATTTGGAGAAGATTTGCTTGCGGAAAATCTATTGAACAAGATTAATCCGGAATCTTTCCCCGAAATAATTCACAATAAATTGCTTTTACATTTGAAATTTTATCTTTATTTAGGTGGTATGCCTGAAGTATTGCAGGATTATTTGGATAATCGAGATATTAATTCTGCCAGAAAAATTCAAACCGAAATACTTGAAGCTTATAAAAGAGATTTTTCTAAATATACTGCTAAAACTCAAGCTATAAAAAATTCTGAATTATGGAATTCAATACCTTATCAATTGGCAAAAGAAAATAAAAAATTTAAATATAGTGATGTTCGTAAAAAAGGACGTACCTCCACTTATGAGCAAACTATTGAATGGCTCAAAAACGCAGGATTAATCAATGTGGTTTATAATATTAGAAAACCCGGACTTCCACTTGCAGGTTATGCAGATTATACAAAATTCAAAATCTACTTACATGATTCAGGTTTATTGGGAGCAATGTTAAATCTTTCCTCTGATATTATCATTAAGCCGACGGATCTTTTTTCTGAATATAATGGAGCTTTTATGGAGAACTTTGTTGCCTTGGAACTCGTATCAGAAGGTTTTAAAAATCTATTTTATTGGACTTCAAAAAGTGATGCGGAAGTTGATTTTATTTTGCAAATAGGCAACAATATTTATCCTTTGGAGGTAAAAAGCGGGTTAAGTAAAAACATTAAAAGTCTAAGAAGCTATGCTGATAAATATAATCCAGAGTTAATATTTCGTTGTTCACCGAGAAATTTTTTACAACACGATAACTTTATTAATATTCCATTATATGCCTGTTTCCTAATAAAAAAAATGATAGTTGATCTATTAGATAAATAAAGAAGAAAATCGAATTATGATGCTATAATTTTTATAAAATAATTTGAATTATATCCTAGGTTTTATTGTCGTTTACTGTATCGTTGCTAACAATGGTATCTGTAGAGACTCGTAGCACACGCAAAACATTAAATCAAAAAAAGCCGCAACATTGATTGCGGCTTATTAATTAATACTCGAATCTGGTTTCAGCCTATTGATGGATGATTTTTTTTTGCATCACCTTTTTCTCTAGTATCTTTTTGAGCCTGGGTCTGTCTTTTATCAGTTCTTTTGCTTTTTCTTGTTGTTCCGTTGTAAGCAGGTTCACCATTGTTTCAT
>JACNIV010000082.1 GCA_014382915.1 Candidatus Cloacimonadota bacterium
TATACACTCAATTGCAAACTTATCATTCTATCTCCTTACAGAAAAATAAAATGGCTTGACGCAGTTTAATAATTTTTATTTTTTCACTTTTATAACAAAGGCAAGGAAATGGGATATTTGCAAGAAGTTCAGAATGAATTAGTTCTACAGGGGTATTCAAAAAAAAATAAAAGAACGATTTGTACGTTTAATACTCCAATAAGGTATATTATACGTAATACGTCGTTTATGATGTAGTTGTACACAAGCTTAAAGGAAATAAATATGTATAAACAAACATGGCAGAATTGTCACCAATCTATTTGTTCGATTAGTTTTTTCAATCAAGCTGGTCAAAAAATGGGATCAGGTACTGGATTTAAAATTGATAACTTTTTAGTTACGAACAACCATGTATTTGCTGCTCAAGGAGCAGTAATGGTTAATTTAAGATTTGTAGATATTGACGGGAATTCGACATTAGCAGAAAAAAACATGACTTATACAGAGTTTCAGGCTAAACTTGAATTAGGAATGCCTGAATCTTCATGGGATTTTGCAATACTTAAGTTAGATGACACTGAATTTAGCTCTATACCTTCACTGACACTAGCTGATTCTTCTTCGATTGAAATTGGTCATGACATTGCAGTACTTGGATTTCAATTTGAACAAACTAATCTCTCAATTAAAAAAGGAATTTTATCTTCAAAATATATAAGGGCTGGAGTTAATTACATGCAAGTTGATGTAAGCGTAAACCATGGAAATTCAGGTGGTCCTCTAATTGATGTTGAAAATAACACTGTAGTCGGAATAGTAACCAGAAAGCATACTGGACTAACTCAAGCATTTGACAATTTACTACAGAGTTTTGATAATAATATCACAGCATTGCAAGCTGCTAAAGGCATAATGGGATTGGGCGGTGTTGACCCTGTGGAAGCACTAACAGTAAGTCAAAATCAAATGAAAATTACAGCTGTTGAAATTAGAAGGTCAGCAAATGTTGGCATTGGATATGCATATGAATTACAGCACATAAAAGACTTTTTTGACCATCAATAGCCAGTGTACAACAATGTATAAAAATAATTGCCGAGACAGTAGTAAATTCAAGCATTGTAGCCCATTTCAACTTCATCGTAATTTGAAAGTGAAGTGCTTCGAAATCGGCAACTTTTCATATACTGAACGTTGTACGAAATTGTGATGCTTTTATTTCTACATAATAATTATTTAAGCGAGAAATAATAATGAACCTAAATCCACCAAATATAATGCCACCAAATGTCTGTATTTTTTGTGGAGGGGATGGACCCTTTTCTTCAGAAGAGCACATCATCCCTCATTCTTTGGGTAATGATCTTCTTATTTTGGCTCCGGGATGGATTTGCGATAATTGCAATAACACTTGTTCTAGCTTTGAGTCACGCACTCTGAATAACTCAATTCTCGGGTTAGAACGTTGCAGACTTGGTGTAGTTACAAAGAAGGGGAAACCAGCCCGTTCAGACGTTCACCATATTTCATGGTTTGCTGAACCAGAATCTCGTCAGAATATTGTATCTGCAGAAGCTGACTGGGCTAATATTCCTATGCTTCTTCATCCCGATGGTGATTCTGGAAAGATTGTTTTTCCATTTCATGACGATTTTTGCTACGATATAACAAAACTCCTACTAAAGATAGGGATAGAAGTTCTCACTCCTACATTAGGAGGAGATAATTCTATTAACCATATAGATATGAAAAGTGCCAAAAATCATATTTTAGGAAAAGATGATGCACCTTGGCCCTATTTTGTACTAATGTCTGAATCTGTAGAAAAGCATCTCATTAGTTTTTTACATTCTATGCCTGAAGAACATGAATATATCCGCTCTTGTGGTTTTGACCTGTTTTTTCATGTGATCGAAGATCACATAGTGCTATTCTTTTTTTATGGTCAGTTTCGTGCTGCTATTTCATTATCGTCACGAAAATCGGAATGGAGAAAAGTTTTAATTGATTGGGGAATTTCCCATATAGGCTGCCCTATTGAATTTGTAGATTTAAGCGCTTAACTTATAATGATATACAGAATAACATCATAACTTCGTACAACAGCGGATATTAGCCTAAATTTCCTCCGGTCTTTCACTCATAATGCTCTTTTTATGGTCGATCAACTTCTCCTATCCACCAACCATCATTCCATTCCTAAGCAGAAGCTTAGGAATGAGAAGAATACTTAAAATCCTAAAGTTACAGAATCACATTCTCTTTATATTCTCCAAATTCATCGCGAAGTACTCCACATATCTCACCGAGAGTGGCATAAGCTTTTACTGCTTTTAAGATGAACGGCATCAAATTTGCATCAGATTTTGCTGCTTTGCGGATATCTTCCAGTCTGGTTTTTACTATTTTGTTATTCCGTTCACTTTTAATTTGTTTCAGCTTTTTACACTGGTTCTCACCGATAACCGGGTTAACTTTCAAGAGTTCCGGTTTATTTTTTTCTTCTGCCATAAATTCGTTCACGCCCACCACGATGCGTTCTTTGCTTTCAATTGATCTCTGATAATCATAAGCGCTGTTCTGAATATGCTGTTGCACGAACCCTTTTTCGATAGCCGAGACCATGCCGCCCATTTCTTCAATTTCATCGATCATTTTTTCTGCTTCTTTTATCATGTCAGAAGTGAGTGATTCCACGTAATAAGAACCGGCAAGAGGGTCTATTGTATTAGTTACACCGCTTTCGTGAGCAACTATCTGCTGGGTACGAAGTGCGATTTGGACAGAGTCTTCGGTGGGCAGAGCAAGAGCTTCATCGCGGGAATTTGTATGCAGGGATTGAGTTCCACCCAGGACTGCTGCCAGTGTTTGAATAGCCACCCGAACAATGTTATTATCCGGCTGCTGGGCTGTGAGCGTGCAGCCGGCTGTTTGAGTGTGGAAGCGTAACATCATGCTTTGGGGATTTATAGCTCCAAATTTTTCTTTCATGATCTTTGCCCACAGGAAACGGGCAGCACGGAATTTGGCTACTTCTTCCAGCAGGTCGTTATGTGCATTGAAGAAGAAAGAAAGACGGGGAGCAAAATCATCCACATTCATACCGCTTTTAATGGCAGCTTTCACATAAGCAATTCCGTCTGCCAGTGTGAATGCTATTTCCTGAACTGCTGTGGAACCAGCTTCTCTGATGTGGTAACCGGAAATTGAAATCGTGTTCCAGTTGGGAACTTCTTTGATGCAAAATTCAAATGTATCGGTAATTAATCTCATGGAGGGTTTGGGTGGAAAAATGTAAGTTCCACGGGCAATGTATTCCTTTAAAATATCATTCTGGATAGTTCCTCTCAATTGATCGGCAGGAACTCCCTGCTTTTCTGCCACTGCAATATACATTGCCAGAAGTACAGCAGCGGGAGCATTTATGGTCATGGAAGTGGAAACTTTATCGAGTGGGATGCCATCAAAAAGAACTTCCATATCTGCCAGTGAATCGATGGCAACACCCACCTTTCCCACTTCACCTTCACTCATCGGGTGGTCGCTATCGTAACCCATTTGGGTGGGAAGATCGAACGCAATGCTCAGTCCCGTTTGACCTTTTTTCAGCAGGAATTTATAACGTTCATTAGATTCCTGTGCATCACCAAATCCGGCATACTGACGCATCGTCCACAAACGTCCACGATACATTGTGGGCTGAACTCCGCGTGTATATGGATAAACTCCGGGAAAGCCGAGTGATTCTTCATTACTTATATTTGTAGTATCTTCTTTTGTATAAAGCCTTTTAATTTCTTTATCTGAACCGGTGAGGAACTTTTCCTTTCTTTCCGGGAATCTGCTGATGGTTTTTTCCACAGATTTTTCAAAAAGTTCTTTCTGCTCTTTATATGATCTTGCCATAAAAATCTCCTGATCAATGTTTTGAAGTTCAATTCGGATATTACTTATTTTATGTCAAATATAAAAGGTTAATACAGCTTTCAAATAAATTAAACAGCTAAAATTAGAATAATCACAATTACAAATAATATCCCTAAAATTATAAAACCATTTCTCACAACCGTTTTTTCATATTCCATATCTCTTGGTGGGAAATAAAAACTCTCTTCATCAGTTTTTTTCTTATAACGGTTTTGAATTTTAAATATAGGGATAAAGGAACCAACTATGATCGAAATATAGCCTATTAAGGCTACTATGATTTTTGCTTCAGTAACTATTATAATCGAAAATATCGCAAAAAGCAATAACAATCCTATTATCATAATAAATGTTAGTCTAATTCCCCATTTGTTCATTATTTCAGCATTAAAAACCATCCTAATAAATTTAAAAAGTTTCTTATGGGAATAGACTTTAGATTTTTCTGCATCGTCCAAACCCTTTTTCATTTCAAGAACAAATTCATATGCATCTTTTAAAAATCAGGAAAATCTTGATTTTTTGCTCATTTGTATATAGTTTTATGGATGACCTATTGTGAAAAAATGTGAATTTCATTTTCTGTACATCATTAAAAGGAATTGTTTTTGTGGATCTGCGATTAGTATATATTATCTGCTTGGAATCGATATTTGCTTTAATGCCATATATCCTATGATTCGTGTATAATAATAAACCTAAAAAAAATCCATAGAAAATAATTTTAGGAAAAATGAAGCTTAGTGAATCGTCAATAAAAGTTCCGTCTTTAATAAAACAAAAAATTGGAATAACTAAAATAAGAGCGCCATAAATCCAAAAAATGGTTAGAAAAAAAATATTTAAATGTTTATATTCATTTCCCGGTCTGTATTCTTTCATAATTTTCCTTCTTGAATAAATCACTAAATATTCTAATTATTGTCAAATAAAAAAAAGCGGCATTTCTACCGCTTTCAATTCTATCTTTTATTATATACTAAATAATTCCAACTGCTTTACCTATCTTCTCGAATTTTTCCAGGGCTTCGTCGAGCTGCTTCCTGGTATGTGTAGCCATAAAGCTGGTGCGGATAAGTGTATCATTGGGTGGAACAGCAGGCGGAACAATCGGGCTAATGAAAACTCCTTCATCATCGAGCTGTTTCCACATTTTAAAGGCGTTCATCATATCTCCCACATGAAGCGGTATAACCGGTGTACAGGAAGTTCCTGTATCATATCCCATAGCTTTGAAATTTTTCATCATATAATGTGTATTTTCCCAGAGTTTATCTATGCGTTCAGGTTCTTCTTTCATGATCTTGAGAGCTTCCAATACAGTAGCTGCAGAGGCAGGTGGCAGTGATGCGCTGAATATCAGCGAGCGGGCATGATGTTTGAGGAAATGTATAACTTCTTTGCTGCCGGCGATAAATCCACCCACAGAAGCAAGAGATTTACTGAAAGTTCCCATAATAAGTTCCACATCGTCCGTGCAGCCAAAATGCATGGCAGTGCCAGCGCCAGTTTTGTGTAAAACTCCTATCGAATGAGCTTCATCCACCATTACGCTGACATTATACTTTTTCGCTAACTTACAGATATTTGGAATATCGGCAATATCGCCTTCCATACTGAAGATACCATCAACTACAATGAGTGCGCCTTTTCCTGCCACTTTGTTCTTCAGAACAGTGTCCAGATGTTTC
>JACNIV010000083.1 GCA_014382915.1 Candidatus Cloacimonadota bacterium
TAACTGAACCGGTAAAGACGGCATTCATACCGTTAGGATTACCCATAGGGTTTGAAATTGAATTCCAGCTTGACCATCCCAGACCGGTATAATGGCGAATTTCAATGGAAAAATAATCACAGTCAGGGAAAGAATTGTCATCAAGTTCTGCCCGTACGAACATATCAAAAGATAACTGACTTTCTACAGGAAGGTCGATAACTGGACCTTCAATGTAGTTTTCCATATTCGGGTTATATGAACTCGTTGCGGGATCGAAACAACCGATTGCAGAAATGGGAGAAGGCGCATTCGGATCGTTGAAAACATGCCAGAGATTGCCACCAACCTCAGTATTGGAAAAACCGATAAAACCGGTTTCAATATTGCCGTTATTCGTGAATACTCCAGCTACATCGATGTTGTCGATGAAAACACCTGTAAACTCGGGATTGGTAGCAGTTGATGTGTTTGGGTCGGAAGCAAAGGCGAAACTGATGATCACATCTTCACCCAGATAGGAATCGGGAATTGTAATGGTTGTAGTTGTCCAGTCAGTTGATCCTCCCCAACCGGGAATCCCCGGGACACCATCGAGGTCCTCGCCATGTTCGTAGCCAAAACTGTACAGGCTTGTGCTATTATAAGCAGAAGTACAATCAGTTAAAATCGTAGCTTCTTCGTAATCCTGATCAGAGTTCCTGATGCGTACATTTAATCCATCCCAGCCATCGAAATTGCCATATGTACCCAGCTCTTCGATAGCCCTGTATTGAATAAAAGAAAGGTTTAGAGAACCGGAATTTGGTAATGAAATTACAGGAGTATCCAGTACCTGGTACCAGCCGTCCAGGTAACCGCCATCGGGTAGAATTTCGGGGTCTGCCATGCGCCATGATTTACCGGAACCACTATAAGCGTTAAATTCTGATGTATTCCAGAATGAACCGGGATCGGTAACATCTATCGTGCTCCACTCAATTAATCCACTCTCAAAATCTTCTACAAATACAGTATCTACAATCTCTCTGGTTGATGTTAGTGCATTTCGAGCAGCATTGTTTCTGTTGATGGTTTTGTTATTAGAAAAAAGCAAGCTGGTAAAAACCAGACTTGTTATGAATATATAAGAATATTTTCTCATTAACCGATCCAATGTCTTTGGATTTTAAATGTGCATATATTATTCCATCTCAGAAATATATTTTATAAGATCGACAATCCGGCAGGAATATCCCCATTCGTTATCGTACCAACTGAGTATTTTTATAAATCTGCCATTTACCATGGTAACCTGAGAATCAAAGATTGAAGAAGCCGGATTTCCGATGATATCTGTGGATACAAGTGGTTCTTCGGAGTATTCCAGGATGTCTTTCAAGTATGTTTCAGATGCATCTTTCATCAGTTTATTTATCTCTTCTTTGGTAGTTTCTCTTTCTACTATGATAGAAACATCTACTAAAGAAGCATTTGGTGTAGGTACTCGTACGGCCAAACCGTCTATCTTACCTTTCAGGACAGGAATAACTTTGCCGGTTGCAGAAGCAGCACCGGTGGTAGTAGGAACAATATTCAAAGCAGCAGCACGTGCTCTTCGCAGATCTTTATGCGGGTAATCCAGAAGTCGTTGATCCATCGTGTAGGAATGTATCGTGGTCATAAAAGCGGATTTCACATCAAAATTATCGGTGATGACCTTCATTACCGGAGCAAGACAGTTGGTTGTACAGGATGCATTGGAAATGATCTTGTCCTCTTTTTTTAAAGTTTCATGATTTACGCCCAGTACTATAGTAGCATCTACATCGCCTTTTGCCGGTGCAGAAATTATAATTTTTCTCGCTCCTGCCTGCAGGTGTTTGGACACTTCTTCTTTTGAGCGGAATATACCTGTAGATTCAACAACAAAATCAACATTCAGATCGTTCCAGGGAAGATTTTCCGGTGCTTTTTCTGACAGGATCTTTATGCTTGTACCGTTCACAAAAATACAATTTTCGCCAGCTTCCACGGTTCGTTTGTAGGTTCCATGTACAGAGTCACGTTTTAAAAGGTGAGCAAGAGTTTTTGTATCCATGAGATCGTTAATGGCAACAATTTGAAATTCTTTTTTTTCAAATAATTCCCTGAAGACCAATCTACCGATCCTTCCAAATCCGTTAATGGCAACGTTCTTCATTTTTCTCTCCTTCTAAACTTTATAAAAGTATGGATTTACCGGCACTGCCGGTAATTTGAACTAATTGTTCTACAGCTTCCTGCATGGCTTCTTCACCTTTGATAATCCACTTGCGCGGATCGAAACGTTTTTTATCGGGAGTATAATCATCATCTGAAACAGCATCCGGTTTCACGATAGAATCTTTTTCCTTTTCCCAGTAAGCCTGGGTAGCAGCGGCAAATTCCATCTGGTAGTGGGTATCTTTATTGATCTTCACTGCGCCGTTCTTGATGGCATCCATTTGCTGACGTGCTGTTAAGCCGGATGCTCCGTGCAATACGATGCCAGTTTCAACATTATTGGCAATCAATAAATCATCGATCTCTTTGATAAGATCAAGTTTGAGTGATACTTTTGAACCTTTTGTTACACCGTGATTCGTGCCCACAGAGGCAGCAAAAAGATCTACGCCGGTTTTTTTTACATATTCCAGGGCTTCTTCGGGTTTGGTGTATAGTTCGGTATCAGACACTATCTCATCTTCAGCGCCTTTAATATAACCGATCTCACCTTCTACCAGGACGCCATATTTATGAGCCACTTTAACTACTTCAGAAGAAATGCGGATATTCTCATTAAATTCTTCTTTGGAGGCATCTATCATAACAGAAGAGACCAGGTCATTTTCTATGCAATAAACAACAAAATCGAAATAGTTAGGAGTGGCATGATCTATATGCAAACCCACACCAGAATTTTTGAACTGTTGCGATAATATTTTAATGATGGAAGAGATTAATTGTGCTCCAATATTTATGTCATTGCTGGCACCGGCTGCATATTTCACAGCTCCGGAACTCATCTGTAATAAACCGTCGGACCGCTGTGCATCATAACCGTATAAAACACCTCTAATAGCGGCATCGAAAACAACGTTTGAAGCTACGATCCCGAAACGTTCTTTTTTTGCTTTCAGGAAAACTTCCTTTAATTTTTCTCCATTATAAAACATAGTTTCCTCCTTGAAGGATTAGGATTATGAATCTGTTCTCTTCTGAGTTTTATTCATCTGTGTCTTCTGATTCAAAATTCTCGATTATGTCGCTTTTACCTTCCAGTTCCGAGATCATGAATTGCGCGGATTCGTGCAGGTCGGCTGCAGGGAATTTTTCCAGAAATTCGTTAAATATTTTAATGGCGTTATCCTTGTCTTTTAATTCTTCCGCATACAGGAAAGCTTTCATGAACGTAGCTTTGTAGTCGTCACTGTTGTTCTGGTAATGTTTAATTATTTCATCATAATAGAAGATCGCATCTGTGAATCTTCTTCTTTTCTGGGCATCTTCTGCTTTGTTGAAATATTCTTCTGCCGTAAGGATCACGATCAATTTATCTGTATACTTTTTCATATGATATTTTTCCTGCAACTCTGCATTAGTCTGGTCGAATAGTTGTTTAGAAAGGTCTTTCATCATTGTAGATTGAATTTTACCTTTTATTTCTTCGAAAGGCGTGGGAATTGCGATGTTATCTTCCAGGATATTTAAAAAGACAAAAACACCTTTGGAATTTTCAAATATCTTGCTGAGTTTGTCGGACTTGGTTTTCCATACCATATCAGAGTAAACTTCATCTTTGCCGATACCGGGAATAATATCGTTCTTGTAAATGTGATCCAGAATACCATCTTTGGCTTTATATTCCGAATGTTCTTCGATAAGTTGTTTCAGGGCTTCTTCGTTGTTCTTTTTATAGTATTTCTTTACCAGTTTCATCATTTTTTTGGCAGTATCTTTGGATGTAAAACCGAATGTCTGGATCTTTCGATAAGGTTTAGTACTGAATTTTTCTATGTTGTTATTATAAAATTCCTGTGCATTTTCATCACTGTTGTCGATGGCATCTACAACCAATATGTTGTAAACAGTTCGCATCATCATATTGCGTTTGATCTGTTCCACAATTTCCTGGATAACTTCATTTTTATCGAATCCGTTTTCAATCGCATCTTTATAAAAAACATCCAGTTTAACCAGGTTATCGATGTAATTTTTTAATGCCTGGGGATTTTGAAGCGATATCTGTGCGGATGGTTGTATAATATCATATCCATCCAAAATATCTTTAACTGTTTTCTGAAGAGTTGGGTCGGTACTACTAACAAGAATTTCATCGATTATCACGTCATTACTATCCACATGTACCAGGTTGATCTGTTCCAGCAGATCGTAATTGATCTCTACTTTATATTTTGTATTAAGTTTATCAGTTTTTTCAGACATGAAATCTTTTTCTTTTTGGGGTCGCAATCTCTGTTCAATTTCATTTTCACTTTCCTCGTATGTACGTCCGGCAAACATTTCTAGGTTTTCTTTGAAATATGCATTTTTCTCGTCGCTTGTAAAAGTAATATTGCCTGCAGAAAGTTCTTTATTGTACTCATTAAAATAGGCGGTTTTTATCTGTCCATCTATGCGAGAGAAGAACTTTTCATCTTCTCCAATGTTTCTTTGAAGAGCTTCGTAATAAAACACCTCTTCAGTACAAAGCATATCGAGCAGTTGTTTTTTGCCTTCTTCATTAGAGTATTTAGGTTGGTACATAGGCGGTATTTTAGAAAGCCTTTCTTCCAATTGGCCCATAGTGATTTTTCCACCGTCAAATTCTGCTACAACTGTTGTGTCGGGAACTCCTTTGGCGGCAGAAAGAATGGTTGTTAACATAATTAACGATAACACGAACACCTTCTGCAAATTTTTTTTCTTATACATTGTTAAATCCTCTCCTATATTATAAATTTGCGTTACAAAAAATTATTTGACTGTTTAAAGTCAAGGAAATAAATGGAAGAGTTTGAAGGGGCTTTTAAAGCTGGAAAGAAGGTTTATGAAATTATTTTCACCTGATTTGATAAAATTGAACTACTACGCTCTCGATAAAAAGAGCTGTCTTACCGAAATGGTAGAATTCCTGTATGAAAAAGAAATAGTATTAATACCTGAAAAGTTTCTGAATGAGATTTTGGAACGGGAAAAGCTGATGTCCACAGGCATTGGCAGGAAAATAGCTATACCGCATGCTCGTTCATTAGCTGTTAAAGAACTGAAAATTGGTGTATATCTGCTTGACAACGAACTTGATTTTAACTCAATTGACGGCGAACCGGTAAAGATAATCTTTATGATTGCGGTTCCGGAAATGATGAAAGATGAATATATGAAGGTTCTTAGTTCTATTTCCAATTTTTTCCGGAATGAAGAGAACAGAAAACGGTTATTAACTTGTTCTTCACCGGAAGAAGTATATGAATTATTGAAAGGAATTAGCGATGAAATATAAAATAACATTATTAATACTACTTTTATTTGTAGTAAATACAGTAGCGGAAGATACTACCGGCACCACTGGTTTTACTTTTTTAAAAGTGAATTATTCAGCTCGTGCTGCTGCTAT
>JACNIV010000084.1:0-2043 GCA_014382915.1 Candidatus Cloacimonadota bacterium
TTAATAATATTTAGTAGAAAGATAATATTGATAAAGGATTTGACAAAAAAAAACTTAAATTAATAAAGTTGTTTGAGTTTCAGGATTAAATTTGTATGTAATATAGGCTATGAATTATGAAAAGTAAATTATTAATTTCAAAATTAAAAAAATCAAATCACTACTATCGTAACTAAAGTAAATGTAAATATCGGATTTCCTAACGAAAATTAAATTTTAAAAAATTAATTTTAAAAAAAAGGAGTAATATATGAAAAAAATAATGCTGATGCCTATTATTTTGTGTCTATTTTTTGTTTCAGAAGTTTTTGCTCAGGATCCCGGTGATCTAATTTGGAGCAATTCCTATGGTGGAATTGATACAGAGTATGGTTATTCAGTGAACCTGACAACAGATGGCTGTTATATTATGGGGGGATATTCAAACTCTTTTGGAGCTGGTGATAATGACGTATATCTGGTAAAGACAGATGCAGATGGAGATACTCTCTGGACAAGAACCTATGGAGGAATTGGTACTGATAAATGTAAATCAGTACAGCAGTGTAGCGACGGTGGTTATATCATTGCAGGAGAGACCAATTCATTTGGAGCGGGCAATTATGATATTTATCTGATTAAGACCGATGCAAATGGAGATACTCTTTGGACCAGAACCTTTGGAGGAACTGGTATTGATAGAGGTGAGTCGGTTATTGAGGCAACTGATGACGGTTATATAGTAACAGGAACTACAGGTTCTTTCGGTGCTGGTGGAAAGGATGTGTATCTTATTAAAACAGATGCAAATGGAAATACCCTTTGGACCAAGACCTTCGGGGCAATTAATAATGAGGAAGGTCAATCGGTACTACAGACAACAGATGGTGATTATATCATAGCAGGATTTACCAATTCTTTTGGTGCAGGTGGTAATGATGTGTATCTTATCAAGACAGATGTGAATGGTGATACATTATGGACAAGTACTCATGGTGGGACTAATGATGACAGGGGCTACTCTGTGCAGCAGTGTAATGATGGAAGCTTTGTAATTGCAGGAGATACCAAATCTTCCGGAGCAGGTCTTAGTGACTTTTATCTGGTGAAAACAGATGCGAACGGAGAAACTTTATGGACTAATGCTTACGGAGGAAGTGCAATCGATATTGGTTATTCTGTGCAGCAGGATTCAGATGGAGGTTATATAATTGCAGGCTCCACCCAATCTTTTAACGTGGGTTATTTTGATATCTATCTGGTAAAGACCGATGCGATTGGGGATACTCTCTGGACAAGAACCTATGGTTCATTCGATTATGAGCATGGTCGTTCAGTGCAATTAACCACAGATGGCAATTATGTAGTTGCGGGATGGACATTTTCTTATGGTCCGGGAATTACTGCTTTCTGGCTTTTGAAAATTACTGGTGAAGGTACTTCATTTTACCCGCCGGAAAACTTATCTGTTGATGAAAGTATAGGACTGGCCACGTGGGAACCTCCTTTAACACGAGACTTAATTGGTTATAATGTCTATCGTGATGGTGTTTTCATTGACTTTACCACAGATTTATTCTGGCAATATACCAACCTTGTGGCAGGAACAACGTACATGGCAGGGATATCTGCACTATATGATGATCCGGGGGAATCTATAATCATAGAATATGAATTTACGTATGATCCGGTAGTGTTTTTTCCTCCTGAAAACTTGATGGTTGATGAAAGTACAGGGCTTGCTACCTGGGAACCTCCTTTAGGTCGAGACTTACTTGGTTATAAAATCTATCAGGATGGTGTTTACATTCAATTTACCACAGATTTATTCTGGCAATATGATGATCTTGTGGTAGGAACAACCTATCTGGCAGGAGTGTCTGCACTATATGATGATCCGGGTGAATCAGTAATCATAGAATATGAATTTACTTATAGTCCTACCGTATTTGACCCACCTGAAAATGTTCAAGTAGATCCTTATACCGGAATACTCACTTGGGGAGGAGCAATCTTCTTTGAAGATTTCGTATCCTACACTGCTGGTGATTATTTAGCTTTACA
>JACNIV010000084.1:2053-5595 GCA_014382915.1 Candidatus Cloacimonadota bacterium
TCCGATTCTTCTCGGGTTGTTAATATTTAGCTTTTCCATCTTAATATTTGGTAACCTGGAGCGGAACAGTTGGTGGTCCCGATGATGTTCTTGTTGTTGATGAGCTTTCTTATAACGGAAATAATTCTATTAAGATTGAAGGTCTGGATGATGATGTTGTTCATTTATTTGGAAATTTAACTTCCGGTGTTTATGAAATCAGCCATTACCAATATTTTGTACCCGGATATGGTGGATATTTCAACCTGCTTCATGAATTTACAGGTGACAGAGCCAGGACTGAATGGGCATTGGAAGTTTACTTTGCTTCGGATGGTACAGGTTATATCAATGCCGGAGGTTATAATGCTGCTACATTCACTTATACTCAGGGAGCCTGGGTTGAATGTTGGACAATGGTAGATTTAGACAATGACTGGGCAGAATTATGGATCGATGGAAATTTTGTACATGAATGGCAGTGGAGCCTGCAATTCAGCGGTGGAGCAGGAATGAATATGCTGGGAGCAATTGATATCTGGGCTGGTGCTCCTGCCGGTGACCTGGTTATGTATTATGTGGACAATGTTAAATATGATCTTATCAGTACAAGCGATGACCTTCTCGGCTACAATGTTTACCTGGATGGAACTCTTGTGGCTTTCACAACAAATTCACCCTATCAATTAACTGGTCTTGTAATAGGACAAACATATGTTGCTGGAGTTTCTGCAGTTTATGATGGAGGTGAATCTGAAATTGTTGAGGCTTCATTTACATACAACCCGATATTCAATCCACCACAAAACCTGGTTGTAGAATGCATCGAAGATTATGCTCACTTCACATGGGAAGCTCCGGCTGCCGATCTGAATCCCGGTGACAGAAAAACAAAAGCAAATGCAGAAGGAACGCGTGACCTGACAGGTTACAATGTATATCTGGATCAAGTAGAGGTAGCAAGCAATATCCCGGATCTGGAATATGATTTCTATGATCTGCTTAATGGTGAATACTATGATGCAGGCGTGAGAGCTATCTATGATGATGGTGAATCTGAACTGGTAGAGATCAACTTCTTATACACAGGAACAGGTGTAGGAAATATCTTGCCGCTTATCACGGAACTTACCGGCAACTATCCCAATCCGTTCAACCCGGAAACGAACATTTCATTCTCATTAAAAGAAGCCGGGAAGGTTACTCTGGAAGTTTACAATATTAAAGGTGAAAAAGTAAGAACTCTGGTTGATAAGGTTCTTGCTGCCGATAACCATGTTATCACCTGGGATGGTAAGAATAACACCAATAAGTCTGTTGCCAGTGGTATTTACTTCTATAAGATGATTTCAGAAGGCAACAATGGTGATTATACTTCTACCAAGAAAATGATTCTTTTGAAGTAAGGGAATTTTACCTGACCACTCACGAGTGGTCGGGTAACTTTTCACTTCTTCTGAAGTAAACATCAAAACCTTGCGAATGGTTGCAGACCTTCGCAATGGTTGAAGTATAGTGCCCCGGTTTTTCCGGGGCGTTTTTTTTATCTGAATCAGGATTTACAGGATAAAAAATATTTTTTCCTGTCATTCCCGACCGGTTCGGGAATCCATGAATATATTGTATCTGGTTGTGCTTTTTTCCATTTAGCAAAACAGGGGTTTTGCAGAAGATATTATTCCCAAACCAGTCTTCATCCCGTGTGCTTCGGGATTACGCCTTGGCAGGGAGGGCTTCCATGCGATGCCGCATGGCATTGTGGGAATAAGGGGATTTTTCATAGTCAACTTAACACAAGATCTTTCAAACTTGTGTCGAGTCTAACACAGGATAAAAAACATCTTTCCTGTCATTCCTCCCGCTAATGCGGGAGGAATCCATGAATATAATGAATCTGGTTACGAAGTTTTTCTTTGTATCCTTAATCGGACAGCTTCTTTTTTTATTCAAAAAAATAAGTAAAAAAAATCATTTTTCACTATTCCAGAACTCTTTTAAATATAATAAGATAGAACTTTCCCGAACAAACATTAAGTTCCTGGATGCAGAGGGTTAATATTATGTAAACTGAGATTAGAGTTATATTAAATATTTAATTATTAGGTTTCTGATTAGGAAAAAATAAATAGAAAAACATTTGACAAATTATAACGAAAAAATAACAAATACCAATTATTAAATTAATTATTTTATGATTTATTTAATAGTGATTAATTTAAGGATTAATTGGATGAAGAAAAAAAAGATGTTAATTTCAAAATTAAGAAAACTGAACCGTTACCATCGCAAATAGAGTATGAACAAAATTGATATTTTCTATCGAAGATAAAACTATGACAAAATTAATCAAAAAATTAAGGAGAAATTAAATGAAAAAAACATTGATTTTTTTAACCGTCTTTTTGTTTACAGTTAGTGTTTTTGCAGCAAATAACAATAATGTCGCATCATTCACAGAGTGGATGCAAATTAATGGATATACACCCAGTTTTCCAGATGATCCGGGTGATATCATTGAACAATGGGCAGCTCCCAATGGTTCTCCCATGGGAATTGAGTGGGATGCTGATGGTGACTTCATCTGGCATGTATCAGAAAATGCACCTAATGACTGTATGTATCATATTGAAGTGGCAACTCCACACAATATTATAGCTTCATATCCCTGTCCCAATCCTTACGGAATTCCAGACGGTGGAAGCATGAATGGAGCTTGTATTGGAAATGGTTATTTCTATTACACAGACTATCAGGGTGATCTTTCAGTAGTAGATGACCATATTGTGCAAGTTGACAGGAACACTCTGGCAGCTGTTGACCAGTGGGAAGTTGATCCACTTATCGATCAAATTCTGGGAATTACTTATAAAGCACCATATTTCTATGTTGTGTGTAATTCTGCCGGTCTTATCTATGAAGTAGATTTACAGCCTGGTGGTGTTTTTAATATTATCAGCACAATTACTGCACCGGGTGGTGGTCCTCTTTCTGGAATCCATTACCTTGAAGGTAATGATACTTTCTGGATAGCAAGTTTTCTGGGTGGAGTTGTGTATGAAACAGATTCGAGTTTCAACATACTTCAAACCATCCCTGCTCCTGGTGGAGCTAGCGCTATTGGTATCACCTGGCCGGGCGAAGGTGAAAACTACTGGCTTACCGATTTTGGCAATGTCCAGTTCTATATTATCGATGGTGATATTGAGGTTTCAGCCCAGCAAACAATCCAGGTAGATCCTCTTGCTGTTTCATACTGGACGGGTACATGTACAAGTACAGCTTTCACAGATGACAGCGAAGTACGTGGTTATAATACAGAAGATGGCTGGATGATGTTCGATATTTCTGCTGTTCCGGTTGGAGCAACTATTCTTGAGATCGAATTTCATGGTTATGTAAATTATACATATTATCCATGGTGGAAGATCAACGGTGTAGCAATTGATCCTCTGACAGCTTCTGCTGCCGACTTATATGCTGAGATACAAACCAATGAATACAACTATTTCATGGAATCAAGCACATTCCCAGTGCCCGTGTGGATTGTGACTCCCTTCTCAACG
>JACNIV010000085.1 GCA_014382915.1 Candidatus Cloacimonadota bacterium
CCGAAAATTGCTTTTGCTTTTGCTGGAGATGGTCAATTAATGCCGGATATGAAAAAATTGAAAGCAGAATTAAAACTTGATAATGTTCATTTCCTGGGTCATCAAACCCAAATAGATGTAGCTTCATTATATAATGCTGCAGATGTTTCTGTTGTTCCTTCCCGCATTGAACCTTTCGGACTTGTAGCCATTGAAGCACTTGCCTGCGGAACCCCTGTTGTTGCTACCCGTGCCGGTGGTCTCCCCGACTTCGTGAATGAAGAAGTAGGACAACTGGTGGAAATGGAAAATCATGAAGCTCTGGCAGACGCCATCATCGAAGAAATAAGAAATAATACAAAGCAGACCAAAGGTAAATATGCTGCTAAATATGCGTTAGATAATTATTCCTGGAATAAAACACTGCAGAGAGTGATAGAGATTTATAAGGGAGCGATGGAAACTTGACTTAAGCCTGGAAGGTCTTGAGTTAAGTTGAAAGTATATAAATTAGGAGGATATCATGAAGACACTTTTATTAATTTTTATTTTATTATTTACTAATTTTTTGTACTCCACTATCATCAACATCCCGGCAGATCAGCCGACAATTCAGGAAGGGATTAATGTAGCAGTTGATGGTGACACGATTTTAGTTGCAGATGGAATTTATACGGGAGACTTGAATAAGAATCTAACCTGGAACGGGATTGAAAAACACTTAATTGTAAGATCTGAGAATGGTCCTGACAATTGCGTTATTGATTGTGAAAATGATGGAAGAGCGTTTTGTTTCAATCAGACAAATCAGGACACAACTGATGTAATTGAAGGTTTTACAATTATGAATGGTTCTGCTGAATTTGGTGGAGCAATAATAATTCAATATTCAAACCCAAAAATTATTAATTGTATTTTCGAAGATAATCATTCTAACAACTGGGAAAATTGTAAAGGTGGTGCGTTGTATATAATTTCTTGTAACGGGTTAATTATAGAAAATTGTCGGTTTGATGACAATAGTTCAGTAAGTGAATGGGGAAGTTATGGGGGAGCAATTTACATACTTGGATCTGATATTACATTGATATATTGTATTTTTATTAATAATACTGCAAATAGTATGGAAGTTCCAGCCTATGGTGGAGCATTTTTTTCAGGCTATTCAAATATAGAAGTAACAAATTGCACTTTTTATTCTAATAATGCAAGCAGTATGTATGGTGCATACGGTGGTGCTATCTTTTACTATAATTCAAATGCGATTTCTAAAAATTCAATTTATTGGAGAAACATGTCAGGAGCATTTCTTGAAATTCAAATTGAAACTGAGGATAGTCAATTAACAATTGAATATTGTGATATAGAAAATAACATATTTACTGGAATTGGTAATATTGATTTGAATCCTTTATTTGAAAATCCTGAAAATGGAAATTTAAATCTTCTACCGAGTTCACCATGTATTGATGCGGGAGATCCTAATCCAATTTATTATGATCCTGATGGTACTGTTAATGATATGGGAGCTTTGTATTACGATCAGAGTAGTGGACTTCCTTATACAGGTCCGGTTTGGTATGTTGCTCCTTTTGGAAATAATGAGAATGAAGGTTCTTTTGAATTTCCCTTTCAGACAATTCAAAGAGGAATAATGTTCGCAGCAGATGGAGATACTGTGATTGTAATGGATGGAATATATTGTGGATTTGGAAATAAAGATTTAGATTTTGATGGTAAAAGTATTACAGTTAAATCGGAAAATGGAGCTGAGGATACAATTATTGACTGTGAGCAAGCAGGTCGTGGTTTTTATTTTCATTTAGATGAAGATTTTACATCAGTTTTAGATGGCTTTATTATCACTAATGGCTATGCTTATTGTGGAGGAGGATTATATTGCCATAATTCAAGTCCAACTATAAAAAATGTTATTTTAAATAATAATACTTCTTATGGTAATTATATGCCCAGTGGGGGCGGTATATCTCTTAGTAATTCAAACTGCTTCATTATAAACACTTTAATTATAAATAATACTTCTTTATGTTCTGGTGCTGGACTCTATTGTTGGAATTTCTCTGAACCTGAAATTATAAATTGCACATTTGTAAATAATTCTTCTGCATCATCTGCCGGGGCAATTATGTGTGGAGCTCTATCCTATCCTGTAATAACAAATTCAATACTTTGGAATAACAACCCTGACGAAATTGGAGGTTATATAAATCATGTTACAGTTATTTATTCGGATATTGAAGGTGGATGGACTGGTGAAGGTAACATAGATGAAGACCCATTATTTGTCGGAACAGGAGTATATCCTTATTCGCTTCTGGAAGATTCTCCCTGTATCGATGCAGGTACATCGGACACAACTGGATTGAATCTTCCCGAATATGATCTTGCTGGTAATCCACGTATTTTCGGAGACACAATTGATATGGGAGCTTACGAATGGCAGGGAACTGGAATTACCAATGACCAGTTACTAATGACCAATCTACATCTTTCCACCTATCCCAACCCCTTCAACCCGGAAACAAAGATAGTATTCAATCTTCCTGAAAAGGGAAACGTGAAACTTGAGATTTTCAACATGAAGGGACAGAAGGTAAAAACATTGATCGATGAAGTGCTTCCAGCAGGAGGATATTCTGTTTTCTGGAATGGAACAGACTCTAATAGTAACCGAGTCAGTTCAGGAATATATTTATATCGGTTACAAACCGGTTCTGAAAAACTGGTCAGGAAGATGTTACTGCTGAAGTAAGCCGTAACCTTCGCAATGGTTGAGCGCAGCGAGACCTTGCGAATGGTGGAAGAAGGGATGAATAATGATCTACGAAGAAAATGATTATTATCACATGTACAATCGGGGTTGTAATAAAGAATTGATTTTCACAGAACGATCTGACTATGAGAATCTTATTCAAAAAATCACAAAATCTAACTTCAAAAAATATCTAAATATTATTTCCTTTTGCCTGATGCCGAATCACTATCATTTTCTCCTGCAACAAAAAACAGAAAAACCCATCTCGGATTGGATTAGTTTTATTTTCAATGGTTATGTACAATACTTCAATCGCAAACATTCCCGTTCAGGCACTTTATTTGAGAGTAGAGTGAAATCCAGATTGATTACAGATAATAGCTATCTTATCAGATCGTCGCTTTATATTCATCATAATCCAGTTGCGGTAGGACTGGTTTCAAAACCCGAAGATTGGGAATTCTCAAATTATCGCGATTGGATCGGCTCAAGGAATTCTGAATTATACGATTACAAGTTCATTCGTGAGAATTTTGATTCAAACGAAGATTATAAAAAAATGATGAATGATTATATAGAGAACAAAATTAGTATAAATGATATGGATGATTTTCTAATTGATGATTGAATTCAAACATTGGAAATGGTTGAGGAAGAAAACCTTCGCATGGTGGTTTAGTTTTCCAACCATTGCGGAGGTCTCCGCCCATCCGCAAGGTTTCAGTACAAATCTTTGCAATGGTTGAAAAATTATGCTAAAATTAACCATTTCAATTTGAATAGTCTTTTCATTTGACATCAGCATCTTTCAAATTAACTTGTCATTTGTAGTTCATTAGAGCTTCATATATGGGGGTGTCCTGGTTTCGACAGGGATGAAGGGGATTGCTGATGCATGCCGAGGAGATCACCTTCTCGTTAATCACGGTGGTACTTAAACTTAAACGCAAACGATAACTTTGCATTAGCTGCCTAAACGCAGCTACGGTCCTGCATGGCTTTGCTGTAAAGCCTGTAGATCACCGTCATAAATTACAGCTATAGACGGCAGATGCCTGTAATGTCGTCCGAAAAATTTCAGGCTGGTTCGATTGCGTGGTTTGACTGCTTTCCTGCATGAGAGCGAGACTAAAAAACAGCTAAGCATGTAGATTTGGCTTTTGACTTATTTCTGGACACGGGTTCGATTCCCGTCACCTCCACCATTCCTCGCTCACTCGTAAAACTCGTGAGCTTCGAATGGCAAGCCACTTGAAATAATAAGCCCCGCAAATCTGCGGGGCTTATTGAAAACAATATTAAATACTACATAATTGCTTCCCATTCTTCTTTAGAAGTTGGGGGAATTATTTCACCGGCAATGATCTTGGCTTCCAGTACCTTAACTTCATCAAGGATCTCTTTTGGAACATGTTTGTAAGAAGTAGGAGCAATACCTACACCGCCTTCTTTAAGACCATAAATAACATTTGTACCACCAGGATATTCACTGTTAACCAATGTCATTGTCAGGTTGTAAATGGCGTTATCAACACGTTTCATAGCAGATGTAATTACATTATCAGGAGCTAATGAGTTTTGATCTTTATCCACACCAATTGCAAATTTGCCTTGCTCTTTAGCAGCTTCTATCACACCGTCGCCTACGCCACCAGCAGCGTGATAAACAATATCTGCACCATTTTTATACATCTGGTTAGCAATAGCCTTACCTTTGGCAGCATCTGTAAATGAATCGGCATACTGAACGAAGACTTCACATTCCGGATTGGCATATTTCACGCCAGCCAGGTAACCATAATGGAATTTATGGATCACAAAGAAATCCATTCCACCAACGAAACCAACTTTGTTAACTTTAGTCATCTTACCGGCAATATAGCCAACCAGAAAGGAAGGTTCCTGCTCTTTGAACAGAATACCAACCAAGTTTGGTGTAGGTTCTGGAAAGAAGCAATCGATACCTGCATATTTCTGTTCTGGATTTAGTTTGGCAAGTTCATCCAGAGTATCACCCATTTTAAATCCGATACCCCAGATAAGATCGTTACCGGCATCCAGGAGAGTTTCCATATTCGGTTTGTAATCTGCATCCTGAGTTGATTCCACATAACTAACTTTTACACCGAGTTCCTTTTCGGCTAGTTGCAGTCCTTCCCAGGCAGATTGATTGAATGACTGATCATTCACACCACCAATGTCTGTTACCATTGCAACTTTTACAGCAGAGCCTTTCTGAGCCTTGGCGCAGCCAAAGAACATAAGTGCTACAACTGTAATACACAACAAAATTACTAACTTCTTGTTAAGCATTTGCTACCTCCTTTTTTAATATGGCAAACTATATATCTTTTTTGTAATATTCTTTATTTACGTCAACACAAATCCTCTTTTATTTACTCCGTTTTTTCTTTCTCGTATGGAATTCCATCTGCTGCCGGTGCAACCATTTTACTTACAAAGCTCACTAAAATCACCAATGTAAGCACATATGGCAACATACTGAGAAGTTGTGAAGAAACGTTAAAATCGAATTGTCCCAGGAAGACAGTGATTCCCTGCGCACCACCAAAAAGCAGGCAAGCCAGAAGTGCTCCCTGTGGTTTCCATTTTCCAAATATCATGGCAGCAAGCGCTATGAAGCCATGTCCCGAAATTAGAGTCGGTCGAAAATTGGATACGACTGCCAGACTCATGGCAGCACCACCAAATCCGGAAAAAACACCTGATGTGATCACAGCCAGATATCGAATTTTGAAAACATTCACACCGAGCGTATCAGCAGCAGCGGGATGTTCACCTACCGCGCGA
>JACNIV010000086.1 GCA_014382915.1 Candidatus Cloacimonadota bacterium
GAACGTTTATTTTGTGTCAAATAGTTTTTTCTGCAGGGTGGGTTTGCACACACCCTACAATTCTTCCAAAAATGAGATTGCTTCGAAAGTTATAGCAAGAAGACACCTCGCAAAGACAATAAGAATTGTTAGTTGGAATCCACTTATCGTCCTGAATTATAGTTGATAGTTGAAAATTAATAATTTGACGGGAAATGCAAAAGTATATTTTTCGCACAATATTAATAATGTTTAGAGGATTTGCATGAAGGTAAAATGGAGAGTAGTTTTCATATTTGTTTCTGTAATGCTGGTAGGAATATTTATCAGTTGTTCAGACAGTCTGGATAAAACTACTTCCTTCGATAAGCTTATGCGCGTGGAATATTCCAATTGCACGGGCTGCCTGGAATGTGTCATTGATTTCAGTTGCCCCGAGAGTGCCATCAAAATAGATGAGCGCATGCAAACCGTTTACATCGATGCAGACCTGTGTACACAATGTATGGATTGCATAAATCTTTTTAACTGTCCTGATGATGCTTTCACCATCCAGCCCGATGAAGTGGGACCTGCCAGCATAGACGACTTTACAGCGTTTTCCGATTCTATCGGTAAACTGAATTTTCAGTTTACAGCTACGGGAGACGATTCGCTTTCGGGTCGTGCTTACAGATATGAACTTACTTTGAAAAAAGTGGGTGGAGAAGTTTTGGAACCTGAGTTTGAGATACCTCTTCCACCAATTGCCGGAACTTCGGAAAATTGGGAAATTAATGATCTTCCTGAGTTTGAACTGATCACTGTTGAATTGCAGGCATTCGATGAGATAGATCATCCCTCTCCGATGAGCAGTACTCAAATTACAATAATGGGTGCGATCATCGATACAATTCCTCCTTCATCTATTCAGGATATCATCATAGATAATATTGAAATGAGTTCTTTCCGTTTGAACTGGCTTGCTGTGGGAGATGACGGCATGGAAGGAACAGCAGCTTCCTATATTATAAAGATCCACACAGAAGAGATCACGGAAGAGAATTGGGAAGGTCTTCCCGCATATGAACAGAATATGATCCCGCAACCTTCCGGTTCCCCGGAGCATTTGGTTATTATCGATCTGGAACCTGAAACAGATTATTTTGCTGCTATCAAAGCGGTGGATGAAGCGAATAATATTTCCACACTTTCTAATGTAGAACAGGCTACCACTTCGGAAATACCGGATACTACACCACCTTCTACTATTACAGATCTAACTGCCACTCCAACCGAACTGGATATTACGCTCACCTGGACGTCTCCCGGTGATGATGGCAACGTGGGAACAGCTTATAATTATGAGATCAGGATTTATGAAAATGAAATTACGGAAGAGAACTGGGAAAATGCCGAACTTCTACCGGGACCTCCCTGGCCTCTGGAAGCAGGTTCTCTGCAGGATTACCTGGTAGAAGATCTGGAACATGACATCACATATTATTTTGCCATCAAAGCCTTCGATGAAAGCCAGAATATTTCGGAACTTTCCAATGTACCTTCTGCCATGCTCATTGAAGATATTATTCCGCCATCCGATATAACGGATCTGCAGGTTGTGGAAGGTTATACTCCAAATCTTCATACGATCACTATCAGATGGACCGCACCCGGGGACAATGGTAATGTGGGTACTGCCGCCTATTATGACATCCGGTATGCCCTGGAGCCGATAGATGAAAATAATTGGGATGATGCAATAATAGTTAACAATCCGCCCGATCCCGAACCAGCCGGTACTCTTCAGAATTGCAGTATTACAGGATTGGATGCAGCTACAATATACTACTTTGCCATCAAGGCTTTTGATGAGAATAATAACAGCAATAATGTTTCAAATTCACCCGGCGGGAAATTAGTCTATCAGATCAATACTGCTGCTTGTATTAATTGCAGTAATTGTATTAACGATTGCCCGATCGGTGCAATACATCAGGGACCGGGTTACAAATATATCGATCCTGATCAATGCGATGCCTGTGGAACATGTACTTGTCCGTATGGATTGATATTCAGAGCTGTGGTTGCTTATTAATGTAACTCAGACACTCTTGTCTGAGTGATTGCTCGTTCAAGAGTGAACAAAATACAGTAGCTCAGACACTCTTGTCTGAGTATAAAATCTTGTCTCCAAGCTTCAGCTTGGAGATAATGGTGCATTCCAAAGCAGGAGCTTTGGAACGAGTAGGTTGAAAAAAATGAAAAAGAAATTACTCTTGTTTGCTGGAATATTAATCGTAGCTCTCACGCTTTTTGCAATTACAAAAAGCACCATTTTTATTGAATCAAAATTATGTGTGGGGTGTGGGGATTGTGTTGCAGTATGTCCGGTCGATGCGATCCGGATAATCGATAGGAAAGCAATTATAGATGCCGCAGCATGCATAGATTGTGAAATTTGCATAAGAAGTTGTACCTATGATGCAATCAGGAAAAATAAATGAAAAAAATAATATTACTGGTTATATTATTTGGAATTCTTATTTATATTGGTTGTGATAAAGTAAGCAATCTGGAATATAATATAGATTCGAGTGCCTGCAATTCCTGCGGAGAGTGTATCCAGATCTGTCCGGTGGATGCTATCGAATTTGGCTCGGACGGTAAAGCTGTGATAGATCAAACCAAATGTAACCAGTGCGGAAAATGTGTTACTATTTGTCCTAAGGATGCAATTCATTAAAACAGGCAGCAGAATGAGAAAAATCATATTGATCCTGCTGGTTATCATTTTTACTTACCTTCATCTGTGCGGGTTAACTCAATGGATGCAGATTTCATTGAGGAATTTTACAACAGATGCCGAACATGATATTGATATAATAACCGGAGCTACCCCCCAGGCAGAAACTATAGATACTGCTTCCAAAGATGGAATTTACTGGCAGCATGAGATCAGCGGTAACTTGTACACAAATCTCTCATTTACATTGGAAAATGATCTTTTCGTCTCGGATCTGAGTCATGAATTCAAGAATTCATTTTTCTACAACGATGCCAAGATTAAAGTTTACTACCAGAATGAGTCACAATACCTCAAACTTCAATATGCCAACCGAACTTATAATCCTGCAGCTACGAATTTCTTGAATATCCCCGGCGTGGAGCATAGTACACAGCAGCAGATGGTTCATAACACAGCATTACATTACAAAGGACATCATGGACGTTTTTTTATCTCTTTATATGGAAATCTCAGGAATCTTGATTATGAGTATTTAACCATTGAAGAGGATGATGTATATGAATCCGAATCTGCCTGGGATAACGATATCTATTCTTATGCAGAATTTTCTTATAAAATAACTGATATATGGAAGGCTTTTGTCAGCGGCTATTATAAAGATGACCTGAACAGTTTTAATGAATTTGATGATTCAAATCTTGGCATTGGATTGGAATTC
This sequence comes from Candidatus Cloacimonadota bacterium, assembly GCA_014382915.1. Lineage (GTDB taxonomy): Bacteria > Cloacimonadota > Cloacimonadia > Cloacimonadales > TCS61 > JACNIV01. Next base: position 3,426 of record JACNIV010000086.1, read on the forward strand.
GATAACCGTTTTGATTTCTTTAATGCTGTAAAGACTAAGGTAGTTTATTATAATAAAAATTTCGATAGCATCGATGACGAAAAAGACCATTATTTCTTAACTGAAGCCAGATATACAAAACGGTTTGGAAATTCACTGACCGGGTTTGTAACGTACATAAATCGTTCGTGCTATGATGAGGATCAATCTAAATTCTTCCGTATTTCTAACATGCTGCGCATTCATGCAAAATACAGCTATTTAACGTATAATATGAAGGATTCGTTCATTCTGGCGGGAATTAAATATAATCCCGAAAATGAAGGAAATCTGGTATTCGGGGAAATGAACCAATATCTGTTCAAAGATGTTTATCTAACTGCCGGAGTTAAATATGCTAATGAGCTTTTTGGCACCTGTTCTGCTAAATGCGAGTATTTTGTAACCCCGCTCAGATCTATCTGGATCAATAATAAATTTACCAATTTTAATAAAAAATCGACCCAGAATATTTTCTCTTTGGGTACAACTCTTATCTTCTAAGGATCTATATGCTGCAAACACTGATCGAAGGATTTATACTGGGACTTTCCACAGGTACGATATGCCTGATGACCTGTACTCCCATCTATTTGCCATATCTAATTTCGGAAGATAGAAAGTTGAGCAAAGGCATTTTAACCGTAGTAGAAATTTCGGCGGGTAGATTCTTATCTTACCTGGCTTTTGGGGCTGTGGCTGGCTATACCGGTGCGCAGATCAGTTCGATCGATCGTGAATTATTTACTTCCATCGCATATATTTTGCTGTCTGCTTATCTGGTTCTTTCGGCAGTACGTACCAGGAAAAAAGAAAAAAAATGTCACATTCCCAGGATAACAAAATTTACAAAAAGTGCATTTCTTTTAGGAATTCTTACGGGTATCAGTTTCTGCCCTGCATTTCTGATCGCTCTTTCCAAGGCAGTTAATCTGGGTGGTGCTTTCAGCGGGATGATGCTATTTCTGGGTTTCTTCTTTGGTACTTCGGTATTCCTCTTGCCGCTTGCCTTTGTAGGTCAGCTTTCTAAAATTCAAAAAATGAAAATGATCGCTCAGATCGCTTCTGTTTTTATTGCTGTATGGTTCACGTTCAGTGGAGTGAAGGGATTGGTTCATACTTATGAACACAAAAAGCTGGAAGATCAACCCGGACGCATTGTGGAAGCGTTCCATCCCCATAAACCGGTTATTGTTTTTTCTTCGGAAGAGAACAGGGGATATTTTTCTGCTGTACGCGATTCTTCAGCAAAATATCATTTAAACCAGATTAAATTCATGGTTTATGAAGAATCTGCAATAGATACGATGAATGCTGCTGATTATATCCTTTTTGTGGACTCCAGTCTGCTGGAAGATAAGAGAATTGAGAAACATCTGGAAAAGTTCGATTATTTCTTTATCGAAAATGGCTATCCTATTACCCGGATGTTGAACTTCCTGCGAGTTTATACATTCAAAACACACAAGCAGGTTCATTGGGAATTTAAGGAAAAAGAGTTAAATAAATAATAAAAAAGTCTTTTTGTATTTTAATAATTTAATAATTGACATAGTTTACTGAAAAAAATTAATAAAACATGCAAAATATAAAGTCAAAAGAAAAGTTAGAAATATTAAGAGAACTAAAAAAAACTATTCTTCAGGATTATTATGTAAAACAAATCGGGATTTTTGGATCATATATCAGAGGTGAAGAGAGTATAGAAAGCGATTTAGATATTTTGGTAGAATTTGAAAAACCGATAGATATTATTAAATTCATGGAGTTAGAAAGAACTCTTTCTAAATATTTAAATGCTAAAGTGGATCTTGTTAGCAAAAAAGCTTTAAAAACCTTCATCGGAAGAAGGATATTACAGGAAGTGATTTATGTATAGAAGGGATTTTCGAGATTCGTTACTGGATATCTGGAAAGAATTAGAACACATAGAAGAATTTTCGACAAATCGTGATCACAAAGAGTTGATTAAAGATGAAAAAACATTTTATGCAATTGTAAGATGTTTAGAAATTATTGGAGAAGCAGTAAAGAATATTCCCCAGGAAGTTAGAGAGAAATATAATAATATTCCTTGGATAGATATAGCAGGAATGAGAAATAAATTAATCCA
>JACNIV010000087.1 GCA_014382915.1 Candidatus Cloacimonadota bacterium
TTATTAATTCTGATAAAGATAATAATAATTTAGATTTCGAAGTTCCATTATTTAACACAAAAGAGAAATTATCACTAAATTGTATAACCGCCAATAATTTTGAAGCTTTATATAATAAACTTTCCGAGAAATTTTAATGAAAATTAAACTTCCAAAAACAAGATACTATGGTTCGAAACGGAAACTCATCCCTTGGATATGGGAGTGTATTGAAAATGAGAAGTTAGAATTTAATTCAGTTCTAGATCTTTTCGGCGGTAGTGGAGTTTTTTCTTATAGTGCAAAATTACGAGAAAAAGAAGTTTATTATAACGACATTTTCAAATTTAATTACCACATTGGGCGTGCTTTAATCGAAAACAATAAAATAAAAGTTTCACCTAGCGATATTGACTACTTAGTTACAAGACACAATTCAATTAGATATCAATTTAAAATATTTAATTATTTTAAAGATATATATTACCCAGATGAAGAAAATAGGCAGATTGATATTATTTGCCAAAACATCTTAAATATAAGGGATGAGCTTAAGAAATCTCTATTTTTTTATCTATTATTTCAAAGTTGCATGATTAAAAGACCTTTTAATATTTTCCATCGGAAGAATCTTAATCTTAGAACAAATAATGTAATTCGCAATTTCGGTAATAAAAAAACTTGGGAAATTCCATTTTATGATCTATTTGTGAGATTTGCGAACGAGATCAATGATTATATCTTTAATAATGGAGGAAAAAATATCTCTTACAATTTTTCAGCTTTGGATTGTCCAATAAATGCTGATTTAGTTTATATAGATCCTCCATATATGAATCAGAAAAACACTCATACAACATATCTTTCAAAATACCATTTTCTTGAAGGTCTTGTATACTATGAAAATTTTATTGATCATATTAACTTTAAGAAAAAAAATCTGGAAATTAATATTAACTCCAATATGGATTTTGAAAATCGAACCACTTTTTTTATTAATCTACAAAAGCTAATCTTTAAACATAGAAACTCAATAATCGTCATTTCTTATCGAAAAAATGGTATACCCTCCATAAATGATTTGATATCTTTTCTACAAACTCTTAACAAAAATGTAAGTGTATATTCAAATAAATATTCATATGCTCTTAGAAGAAACAATTTTGAGCAAGAAGAAGTTTTAATAATCATAAGTTGAATATTTTAGATAAACTAACATTAATATTGCACTTTCAAACATCGCAAGCATCATTCGTGGCACACGCCAAACATTATCAGAACCCATCTTACTGTATGCTCAGCACTTCCTCCTATCAATCTTACAAATTCTTATTTTTTATTACTGTTTTTTTTGTTTTAGATTATCCTATATCTATGCCTGAAATAGACAATTAATCAAAGCAAAAATAAATATTTTATAATTTATAATTTAATTGACACTGCAAATGCATTCTCATTTTTGATCAAAGAAGAAAAGTATAAGGAGTAATCTATGCGAATACTCAAACTCTCAAAAAAAGATGAGAAAAAACTCTATGATGTTTTAATAGAGTTTGGAGAAGTTTGGGCACCGGTTTCAAAAGGTTCCAAGTATGTATATGGAAAGATCGAAAAGAAAGAAGATCTTATAATATATGAAAAGTGTATCTTACCCATAATCCCTGTAAAGAAATTCCTGATGCCGCAGGATTTTACCATGCTGAATTTCACACCCTCGAAATATTCAATTCCGGAAGAAGATATTCCTACAACAGTTGTAGTGGGTGTTCCTGCGTGTGCAATTCACGCTGTAAATATTCTCGATAAATTCTATACGACAGATTACGTGGATAATTACTATATGAAAAGAAGGGAAAAACTAATTATTGTTGGGAAATCGGGGCTTCCTGAAGAAAATTGCTTCTGTCATAAAACCAATACAAGTATTGTAGAAGAGGGGTATGACCTGTTCCTTTTTGATCTTGGTGATTATTATCTGGTTTGGGTCGGTTCCGAAAAAGGAGATGATATTGTCAGGAAGGGTTCTGATATTTTCAGTGAAGAAGTTCCAAAAGACGTATCAAAAAAGTTTGTCGAATTCAGAAGGAAAAAAAGTAACTGCTTCACGAATGATGTTGACCTCGAAGGCGTTACCGACCTGATGGAATTGAATTATAATGCTCCATTCTGGGATGAATTCGGAGAAAAATGTCTATCCTGTGGGCAATGTACGATGGTTTGTCCTACCTGTACCTGTTTTAATGTAATTGATGATCTTGCACTTTCCGCTGAAACAGGAGGAAGAAGAAGATACTGGGATTCTTGTATGTTCAAGGATTATTCACTCGTTGCAGGTCATCATAATTTCAGAGAATCCAAGGCAGAAAGATTGAAATTGTGGTACACGCACAAATTAAAAGCCTTTATCGGTCATTTCGGCTCACCAAGTTGTGTGGGTTGCGGAAGATGTATAGAAACCTGTCCTGTTAATATAAATATAGTAACAGTTGTTGAAAAATTGAAAAGTTAGGAGGAAGGAATAATGAAATATGAATACAAAAAAGAACCGGAATTATATACACCTATTATGATGAGAATTATCAGCAAGAGAGACCTGACACCAGATGTCAGATTTTTCCAGGCTGTTCCCAGAGAAGAATATAAACATCTGGATTTCAATTATAAACCGGGTCAATTTATGATGTTGTCACTTTTTGGTACCGGTGAAGCACCTTTTTCGATCTCTTCTTCTCCCACTCGTAAAGGCATATTTGAATTTGCAATAAGAAAAACAGGTAAGATAACAAATAAGATTTTTGAACTTAAAGATGGAGACATGGTTGGTCTTCGAGGTCCTTTTGGAAATGGCTTTCCCATAGAAAAAATGCTTGGTAAGGATATTATTATTGTCGCCGGCGGATTGGGCGCAGTTCCACTTCGGTCTTTGCTGCTCTACATCATGGATAAAAGGGAACTTTTTGGAAGATTGATCTATCTCTACGGTGCAAAGAATATTGATGATATGCTTTATGAACCGGATTTCACTGAAATGCTCCAATCCGACCAGCTTGAATTGCATCTAACAGTCGATAAAGGAAATGAAGGATATGAGGACACAATTGAGGAAGGATTGGTTACTCATTTGTTCAAGTATGTTAATAATATTGACCCCAAAAACACTATCGCCTGTGTATGCGGACCTCCAAGAATGTATAAATCTGTAGTTAAGGAAATCCTCAAATATAATTTGGAAAAAGATAAGATACTGCTGAATCTTGAACGTCGCATGAAATGTGGTGTAGGGAAATGCGGACACTGTATAATCGATTATAGATATACCTGCATCGTTGGTCCCGTATTCACCTATTGGGATGTAATTCACATGAGAGAATTGATCTAGGAGAAATAATGAAAAAGAAACCTACTCTTGGAATATATGGATTTACCGGTTGTGCAGGATGTCAACTCGCTATCCTCGATTGTGAAGATATTCTTGTAGATCTGTTTAATTATGTTGATATCAAAGTGTTTTTTGAGGCAATGAGCAACAATGAAGATATTGCTAATGTTGATATCGCATTAGTAGAAGGTTCGATCAATACAAATAAGCAATTGAATGAATTAAAAGAGATACGTGATAAAGCCGGTGTATTGGTTGCATTCGGTTCCTGTGCCAATCATGGTTGCGTTCAGGCAATGGCTCTGGGAGATGGAAAGTGGGAAGAGAGATTCACCAAAGTATATGGAGATGCCAAATTCACAGTAGCAATTCCCAGGGAAGCCCAACCAATTCATAAGTTCGTAAAAGTTGATGCTTTTATCCCGGGTTGTCCTCCCAGTACTCTTCAAATGTTAAGAGCGCTTACTCAGTTATTACATGGAAATCAACCCACATATACAAATTCTCCTGTATGCCTGGAATGCAAATTCAGGGAAAATGAATGCCTGCTTAATGATGGAAAGTTATGTTTGGGCCCTTTAACAATGGGTGGATGTACAGCACCTTGTCCTTCCCACAATACACCCTGTATAGGATGTTGGGGAATTATAGAAGAAGCAAATCATACTTCGGAACTGACGCTTTTAAAAGAAAAGGGCTTTAAAACAGAAGATATCATACGGCGATTCAGGATTTTCGGCGGAAGTAAAATCGTTGAAAAAGTTCAAAGATTACTGGAGGTTGAATGATGAAAAAGATAGTAGTAGATCATTTGGCAAGAGTAGAAGGTGACGGCGGAATATATGTGGAAATCGACGGGGATAAAATTAAGAAACTCGAAGTAAAGATCTTCGAAGGTCCCCGGCTTATTGAAGCTCTTGCAATTGGAAAATTACCAGAAGAAGTTATTTCGTTCACTCCCAGAATATGTGCGATTTGTACGGTTTCTCATAAAAATGCTTCCATTCGTGCAATTGAAAGAGCACTCAAGACCGATGAAAATGAAAAAACTTATTATGCTCGTGAACTGATGCATATGGGAGAGATGATAGAAAGTCATTCTCTTCATATATTTGCACTAGCTCTTCCAGACTATCTGGGCTATCCCAATGTAATCGCAATGATAGATAAATACAAAGATGTGGTTGTGCAAGCTTTGAATCTGAAAAAATATGGCAATAAAATAATGCAGATATTAAACGGGAAATTCATTCATGGTGAAAATGCAACTGCCGGTGGTTTTGGCAAATTCCCTGAAAGATCAGAACTCCTCGAGATCAAAAAGGAAGCAGAAGGATCACTTGCATTTATGTGCGCTGCCACAGATATTGTGGGTGGACTCGAACTTCCGGATAACCTTGAGGAAGATACTGTATTTGTCTGCTGTAATCCTGCCGATAAAAAATTCGGTTTCTGGGGAGATGAGCTTATTTTCTCTGATGGAACCGTTCTTCCTTCCACAAAATACAAAGAAACTCTTATCGAAAGAGTTGTTCCACACTCTTTTGCAAAAAGATCGCTTTACAAAGGAAAACCATTTACAGTGGGTTCTCTGGCCAGATTGAACTGCATCGGTGACAGGCTGAAAGGAGAAGCTGCAAAATATCTTAAGAAATACAAAAATGAGCGATGGCTGAAAAATCCTTTATATAATAATCTTGCTCAGGCAATTGAAATCATTTACTGTCTGGAAAGAATCCCGAAACTTGTGGATATCCTGCTAAAATTTCCCGATCCTAAATTTGAAAAAGCAACCAGGAAAAAAGGTAGAGGAGTTGGAACTGTGGAAGCACCACGAGGATTACTGGTTCATGATTACTCATTCGAAGATGGCTATGTAACCGATGCAAATATAATTACCCCTACGGCTTACAATTTGGATGACATCGAGAAATATATGACCAACTCTGTACTGGCACTTAACAAAGCCGGAAAAAAAGAAAAAGAGATTGCTTTCGAATTGGAAAAAATAGCACGTGCCTATGATCCATGTATCAGTTGTGCAACTCATCTTGTGAATGTAATTAAAAAATAGGGAAATACTCTATTCGGCTCGTTCCAATCTTGGAACGAGCTTTTTAAAATCATGAAATTAGAAGAATTTTTAGAAACAAAATTATCCGATTATCAA
>JACNIV010000088.1 GCA_014382915.1 Candidatus Cloacimonadota bacterium
TTCAACTTATTCCCACGCTTCTGCGTGGGAATAAGAAAAATTGAAGTGAAGGTATATATATTGGGTTTTAACATAGTCCAAAAGATAATTAAATCTCATCTGGTTGAAGGTGAGATGAAACCAGGGGAAGCTGTTGGCATAAAGATAGATCAAACACTTACTCAGGATGCTACCGGTACAATGGCTTACCTCGAATTTGAAGCGATGAACATACCTGAGATCAAAACAGAACTATCTGTTAGTTATGTAGATCACAATACAAGCCAGATGGGTTTTGAAAATGCCGATGACCACAAATACCTTCAAACCATTGCAGAAAAATTCGGTATTCGTTATTCAAAAGCAGGAAACGGTATCTGCCACCAGGTGCATTTGGAAAGATTTGGTCTGCCCGGCAAAACCTTACTTGGTTCCGATAGTCATACTCCAACCGGTGGTGGTATCGGAATGTTATCGATCGGAGCCGGCGGATTGGACGTTGCCTGTGCTCAGGCAGGATTACCTTTTTATATCACTTTTCCGAAAGTTTTAAAGGTTGATCTGTCTGGAAAATTAAATCCCTGGATTACGGCAAAAGATGTTATCCTGTATATATTAAAACTGCTTTCTACAAAAGGAAATGTCGGTTGGGTCGTAGAATTTGGTGGAGATGGAGTTAAAACATTAACTGTTCCGGAAAGAGCTACCATTACAAATATGGGAGCCGAATTAGGAGTTACAGCTTCGATCTTTCCGAGTGATGAGATCACGAGATCATTTTTAAAAGCTCAAGATCGGGAAAGCGGTTGGGTAGAATTGAAAGCAGATGCAAATGCTGAATATGACAGGATAATTAATATCGATCTTGGAGCTCTTGAACCAAGGTTTGCTACTCCACACAGCCCGGGTAATGTATGTCTGGTAAAAGAATTAGCCGGAACCAAAGTCGATCAGGTTTGCATTGGAAGTTGCACAAATGCTTCTTACAAAGACCTGATGACAGTTGCCAGCATGGTGAAAGGGAAAAAATTACCGGCACATGTAAGTTTAGCTGTTGCTCCCGGCTCGAAACAGGTTTTCAAAATGTTGGCAGATAATGGTTCACTTCTGGATCTGATTAATTTTGGTGCCCGTATCATGGAATCTGCCTGCGGTTTCTGCATCGGAAATGGACAGGCACCTTGCACCGATGCCATCTCTATCCGTACGAACAATCGTAACTTCAAGGGTCGTTCGGGAACTGTTTCGGCAAATGTTTATCTGGCCAGCCCGGAAACCGCTGCTGCATGTGCAATTACGGGCGTTATCACTGATCCCCGTGAGCTTGGCACTCCCCCAGAGATCGAAATCCCCGATTATTTCCCGATTGACGACAGTATGATTTTTTTCAATAAAAATAAAGCTGTAAAAATCTATCGCGGACCCAATATTGGAGATCCTCCCCAAAGTGAACCTTTAACGAAAGATCTTGTTGGTGAGATCGCCTTGAAGGTAGAAGATAAGATCACTACAGATCATATTATGCCTGCCGGGATCAGACTGAAGTATCGTTCCAATATACCCAAGTATTCAGAATTTGTGTTTGAACCTGTCGATCCCACTTTCCCGGATCGCTGTTTGAAAAATAAACAGAAAAACCGGTCAAATTTTATTGTGGCAGGTTTAAGTTATGGGCAGGGATCATCTCGCGAGCATGCAGCAATTTGCCCTGCTTATCTGGGAGTGAAAGGAATTATCGCAAAATCGATCGAGAGGATACATTGGGCAAATCTTATTAATTTCGGTATTATACCCATGACCTTCAAATATCCCGAAGATTATAATAAGATAGATAGTTCCGACGAATTATCATTGGCAAATATTTACAATGCAGTTCAAAATGATGACAGCTTTGTTATAAAAAACCTGACAAAAAAAATTGATCTTGAAATTGATCTGGATTTAAGCACCAGAGAGCGAAATATCCTTTTAGCAGGCGGACTCTTAAACGTGATAAAAGAAGGAAAGAATGTATGAAATTTGAAAAAATAGAACCTCCGAAAACCGGAGAAAAAATAGCAATTAAAAATGGCAAAGCTTTCATTCCCGATAATCCGATCATTCCATTTATAGAAGGTGACGGAATTGGTCCCGACATCTGGAAAGTTACAAAAAAAGTGATAGATGCGGCTGTAGAAAGAGCTTATAATGGTAAGAAGAAAATTGCCTGGATGCAAATACATGCAGGACTATCGGCACTGAAAAAGTATGGGAATGATAACATTTTACCAGAAGAGACACTGGATGCAATTCGAAAACACAAGATCGCCATCAAAGGGCCTCTCACCACTCCTGTCGGCGGATTTGATTATGTATGCCTGGTCTGTGCAAAAGAGCAGGATGGAATTGATGGGAAAAGACCTGAGAAATGCATAAAATGCGGCTCAGAATATATTACAAAGAGATTTCGTTCATTGAATGTGGGATTAAGACAGATCCTGGACCTTTATGCCTGTATACGTCCGGTGAGATGGTATAACGGAGTTCCATCCCCGGTTAAGCAACCAGAGAAATTGAATGTGATCGTTTTCAGAGAAAACACGGAAGACGTATATGCAGGTATAGAATTCCAGGAAGGTACACCCGATGCAAAGAAAATTATAAGTTTCCTGATCAATGTGATGGAGAAAAAAGTTCGTGAAGACAGTGGAATCGGCATAAAACCCATTTCCATTACAGGTTCCAAAAGACTGGTAAGAAAAGCCATAGAACATGCGATCCAACAAAACTTGCCAAGTGTTACGCTGGTACATAAAGGTAACATCATGAAATTCACCGAAGGTGCATTTCGGGACTGGGGATACGAGCTGGCAAAAGAAGAATACGGGGAGAAAATAATTACCGAACAGGAATTGTGGGATGAGTTTGACGGCAACATGCCAACCGGGAAGATACTTGTCAAAGATAGAATTGCAGATCAGATGTTTCAACAGGTTCTGCTCCGTCCCGATGAATACAGTGTGATAGCAACTCCCAATTTGAACGGAGATTATCTTTCCGATGCCTGTGCTGCACAGGTTGGCGGACTCGGGCTGGCTCCCGGAGCGAATATTGGAGATGAGATCGCTCTCTTCGAAGCTACTCACGGCACAGCTCCCAAATATACGGGATTAGATAAAGTCAATCCCAGCTCATTGATCCTTTCCGGTGTGATGATGCTGAAATATATGGGTTGGAATGAATCAGCAGAGATGATCGAAACTGCACTTGAAAAAACTATTTCCAATAAAACCGTTACTTACGATCTGGAGCGTCAGATGAGTGGAGCAACCAAACTTAAAACCTCGGAGTTTGGAGATAAAATAATTGAGAATATGTAAAACAAGGAGAAAAAATGCAGAAGTATGATAAATTATTTGCACAAGCAGAAGAATACAAAATGGAAGGAAAACCCAGTGAAGCTGTGAAGATCTATAATAAGATCCTAAAAGAAGACGCTGACAATATTCCTGCTCTGATGAATTCAGCAAATTTGCATTTTTTATTGGGAAACCTGAAAAAGGCTATAAAAGCATATGAAAGAGTTTTAGCCTTAAAACCAAATTTCTGTTTTGCTCTTTATAAATTAGGCATTGCTCATTATCGAGCTGCCCATTTCAGACAAGCTATTGAAATTTTCGAAAAGATAGTTAGTACGGAAAGCGAACTTTATATGGCTTACAATTGGCTGGGATTGTGTTATTATCATATTGGTGAAGAGGAAAAAGGTATTGAAGTATATTCAAAGTTATTAAAAAAAACAAAAGAACCGTTCATTGTTAATTATCATCGGGCGATTTCTTATAAATCCCGGGGGCAATATGATAAGGCGATCGAAGGATTTTTGAAGTTGATAAAAGACAATCCCGAGCATGTATCTGCGCACTATCACCTTGGTCTGGCATATTTGGGAAAACACGAGAATTTTAAAGCATTGAAGTTGTTTAAAAAAGTATTGGAATTAAACCCTGAACATAAAAGCGCCAAAGATAAGATAGAATATATAACTGAAGCCCCTTCCATTTGATCTCCCTTTTGCTGGTCGCGGCGTAGTTCCGATTTATCGGAACGAAGACGGAAAGGGAGAATTAAAGAGGGTTATTACCTGTTACTTCTTTTGGATCGTCAAAACAAGTAACCAAGAAAACCTTGCAATCTACAAAATATAAATATGATGCTTTTTCAATTCTTTATTCAGCTTTCTAGCTTGTGGTAGAATTTTTTCCAACTCCTGCCAGAATTTTATACTGTGATCCTTGATGCGGGTATGAACAAGTTCATGCAGAAGAATATATTCCTGTAACTTATCGGGTAATCTCAATATCTTACGGTTCAAGCTGATATTATTATTATGAGAACAACTGCCCCAGCGGGTCTTCTGGTTGCGGATCGAAACTTTATTATAACTAAATCCAAAACGTTTTGCCAGTTCCTGCAGATGGGAAGTTAATAGCTGTTTCGCCAATGCCGGATCGAGCTCTTCATTATTTTCAGAAAACTCCTGCGCCTGCTTTTCGCAGGTTTTTATAGCATGAAGATGTTTCAATATCCAATTTCGTTTGGAATCGACAAATTGAAACGCCTTCCGCAAGGGGACTGCCGGGGGTACGGATACCCGGATCCCTTTAAATGGCCTAATAGAAATACGAAGATGCTTTGCACTCGCACTGCGTATGAACGTTACTCTGCCGATCCCGTTTATTTGCTCTGTTATCCGTCTAACCATTTATCTATTTTGGGTGCCTTATATTTGCTGAATTGTTCAAACAAACCTGCAGGATTTACATCACACATCAGCATATTGCGATGTTCCGGGCGGATGAACCGCTCTTCTACTGCGTTATCCAGGAAAGCAAAAAGTTTATCGTAATAACCACAGATATTAAGTATGCCGCAGGGTTTGGCATGAAAACCGATCTGTGCCCAGGTAACCATCTCCAATATTTCTTCAAAGGTTCCCATACCACCGGGCAGGGCTATAAAAGCGTCTGCCAGGTCAAACATCATGGCTTTACGCTGGTGCATGGTGTCCACAATGTGCAGTTTTACAAACTTTGGATGTTGTACTTTATCTTCGAATACTTTGGGCATAACACCTGTAACTCTGGCACCACCTTTTAAGGCAGTTCGTGCTACTTCGCCCATTAATCCCAGCGTAGAACCACCGTAAATAAGCTCCATTTGACGCGAAGCTATTGCCTTGCCCAGTAAACCTGCCGCTTTGGCAAAAGCCGGATTTGCTCCTGGACTCGATCCGCAGAATACGCATATTTTTTTCATTATTATCTCCACGAGATGTGAAAACCACGGAAGAGTTGAAAAGTCAATTAGAAATTATATTTTTTACTTCCTTCTGATCTCCCTTTTCAAGGGAGAATTAAAGTGGGTTAATAAACTCACCCTACTATCCCTCTCTTCACTCGAATAGAGGGAACTGTCCAGTCCTAAATACGGTTGACACATTTTTTGTATTTCTCCCTAAAGAGCAACCTGCAGGTTGTACTTTAAGCTGCTTTATTATTATCA
>JACNIV010000089.1 GCA_014382915.1 Candidatus Cloacimonadota bacterium
CTCTGGCGTAATTACCAGCTGCATTTATTATATATTTTGCTGAATATTTAGTTTTACCTGTAATAATTTCGAACGAGCTGTTCCCTGATCTTTTTATATTTATCACTTTTTCCCTGAATTTATATTCTGCTCCATATTCCAGGCTTTTAAAATAAAATGCATTGAGTGCTAACAGCGGTGATGCCGAACCATCATCGGGAGAATAGGTGGAGCCACGTAAATCTTTCATATTTATTCCGGGAACCAGTTCATTGTATTCCTGTGCAGAAACCCACTCGATATTGAGTCCGAAAGAATGTTGAATTTCCATCAGGTCTTTAAGGTTTTTCTCATCTTCCGCGGAATAGGCAGGGAAGCTGTAACCACCTGCTATCCAGCCAATATCATCGCTATACTTTTCTTTCCAGGTTCGAAAGATATCTATACTGCTCAGTGATATCCTGATCTTACCATAATCGGAATGAGTGGCACGAATTCCACCGATAGCTTTTTTATTATTTTCCTGCCCCGGTGATGTTTTAAGTTCTATCACAAGTACTTTCAGTTTCTTTTCGGTCAAAGTCAGAGCAGCAGGAACACCGATAGAACCGGCACCGATAATTACAACATCGTAATTATTCATTGCAACCGCCATTGGCAAATTTGCCCAGCGGTACTTCCACAAAAAGAGGTCTTCTTGTATTCGGTTCGATCTCCTGCAGGGGAATTCCTTCCTGCCTGAAAATCTGCTTGATAAGGTTGTCGCAGCTTTTAGCGCCGCAGGCTCCCATTCCTGCCCGGGTCAATGCTTTGATCTGGTTAATATCAACTACACCTTTTTTGATCAGTTCCCTAACTTCACCGGCAGTTACACGTTCACACAAGCATACCATTTCCTGATCGGCAATTATGCTTTCAGCAGGTTTTTTATCAGTGGGAAAAGTAACTTCTTCCTTCTGTATCGTGAAGGAAACCACCTTTTTTGCAATATCTTTGGGAACTTTGATTTTTATCAGTACGGTTTTGTTATTAATTTTTAAATCAACAATATCTACAATTTCAAAACAGCCCAACACATTACCGTCGATATCGTCACATTGAACTTTTTCACCAATCTCCACTTTATGATTTGAAACCTCGTACGGTAAGGTCAAAATCGGAAATTCCTTATCTTTCCTAAAATCAACCAGAGTTACTGCCAACCCCGGGCAGATAGTTACACATTTACCACAGCCAATGCAACTACCTTCATAATAAGGAAGCCCCAGTATGGGATCATCTTTTATTAAGATGGAGTTTGTGGGACAGATCGTGCTGCAGGGATTGCAGGGTATCTCCTGAATACAATGTATGATCGGCATCACTCCATCTTCGTCGGTAGGAATTATCATTGAATTGATCTTACCCGGTTCGGATTTGAGGATGTCAGCTTTTTCATACCAGCTTTGGGGAATTTCTTCGATATCCGCTCCCAGTTCTTTTGCTATTTTCAACCCGGCGATTTTACCATTGAACATGGCCGAAGATGCTTCAGCTATTTCGTGAGCATCTCCTACCGAATACACTTTTATCCCGGCAGTTTTTGCTTCTTCGGCAAATTCATTAACAGGTTCTAATCCTACAGCAATAAGAATTGTATCGCATTCAAAAGTTTTTTCTGTACCGGTAATCGGAACAAAATTCTCATCTATCTGAACAATAGTGATCGTTTCTACTTCTTCTTTTCCACTGGCTTTCTGCACAGTATGAGAAGTATAAATGGGAACTCCCAGCCGTTTTAATTTATCGGCATGAACTTTATAGCCACCGCACATGGGCATAGCTTCTGCCAGTCCCACTACATCGATTCCTGCCTGCAATGCATGGTAACCTGCTATCAAACCAACGTTCCCTCCACCAACGATAAACAGCTTATCTGTTGGTCGCACCAGATCGCGGTTCACTAAGGTTTGAAAAGCACCTGCACCGTAAATTCCGGAAAGAGTGTTACCTTTGAAACGCAGGAATTTCTCACGAGCTCCGGTTGCGTTAAGAACAACTTTTGGCAGAATAAGTTTATATACTCCATCTTTGATGATTCCTACTTTTTTATCTTTATAAACATACAATACTGTGCTATTTGTCCATACTTCAATATTTGGATTCTGCAATACTTTTTCGGCAAGCATTTTACCAATTTCATTACCACGTGTTCCGGCATAAGAATCTTCTACCGAACCAAAGAATTTATGAGTTTGCAGAACAAGCTTTCCACCAAGCTCATTTTTATCATCTACAAGCAGAGTATTAATCTCGTTCTCTCCCAGTTCGATAGCAGCGGAAAGACCTGATGGACCACCACCAATGATCAGTACATCGAACTTAAGGTGCTGGATATCACTCGTATCGGGTAATCCCTCTACCTGCGGTAATACTGGAAGTCCTTCCACACTTTCAACATGCATCTCAGGTGTAACTTCTACCATGCAGGATTTTACAGGGATTCCATTAGCTATCACAGTACATTTTGCACATTGTCCGTTAGCGCAGTACATACCCTGTGAGCTGCCGTCTTTGGGGTGATGACCAAAGATCTTAATACCGTTGGCAAATAAAGCAGATGAAATCACCTCACCTTCCAGTGCTTTCAGAAGTATACCATTCCAGTAAAAAGAAATTTCTTTTCGCTTCGGGATTGTTAAAATGGGGTGAACTGTTATGCGATTCTCGTTCATCTGCAACTCCATTTTTTATTATAAATTTAGCTTCTTAAAATTTTTCATTTGTGGGTATGTCAAGAAAAAGGTATTCGACAAATATAAAACACAATAAATAAATTTATACTTGACATCAAAATTAATTATCTCGTTTTTATGCTAAGTAAATCGCTGATTTTTTTTAATTGATGATTAAAAAAAAGAGTAAGGAGTTTTTCTTGATTTTTTATTTTGTGAAGTTCAATTTATTATTTAATGAATCATTATTTTTAAACAAAAAAACCGTAAATTTCAAAGTAAGGATAATTGAATGATACTATCGAAAAAAGGTGAAATTATTTGAATGAAAATTAAAGAATGAAGGAGACACAATGAAGAAATTTTTATGGATTATTATTGCTTTATTAGTTGTAGCCATGATCGCAGGATGCGGTCAGCAGGGTGCTAAAGGCAAGAAGTTGAACATTGCATTTATTTATGTGGGACCTATCGGTGATGCAGGTTGGACCTATGCTCACAACGATGGACGTCTTGCCCTGGAAGAACTTGATTTCGTGGAAAAAACCGTTTACGTGGAAAGCGTTCCCGAGGGTGCTGAAGCAATTCGTCCTATCACCCAATTAGCAGAAGCGGGTAATGATATTATTTTCACGACATCATTCGGTTTCATGGATCCTACACTGGAAGTAGCTGAAAAATATCCCAATAATGTATTTATGCATTGCAGTGGCTATAAAACTTCTGAAAACATGGGAGCTTATTTCGGCAGGATGTACCAGGCCAAATACCTGGCTGGTATCGTAGCAGGTTCTATGTCTGAAGCTGGCAAGATCGGTTATGTTGCTCCACATCCCATTCCAGAAGTTATACGTCTTATCAGTGCTTTCACGCTGGGTGCACAAAGTGTAAATCCCGATGCTGTTGTTCACATCGTCTGGACAAATTCCTGGTTCGACCCTGCCAAGGAAATGGATGCAGCCAATTCCATGATAGAACTTGGTTGTGATGTTATCACTCAGGGGGCAGACTCTGCCGGTCCTCAGCAAGCAGCAGAGAAACATGGTGTATGGTCTCTTGGCTATGACAGCGATATGACAAAATTCGCTCCCACCGTTCACTTAACTGCTCCTGTATGGCATTGGAGTGTTTTCTATAATCAAATAGCCGAGCAGGTTTATAAAGGCACCTGGAAATCTTCTAATGACTGGTGGGGAATTGAGACAGGTCTTATTGGTCTTTCACCATACAACGATGCTGTTCCTCAGGACGTAAGAGATCTTGTAGAAACCACAAAGCAAGCAATCATCGACAAAGAATTCCACTGTTTCCAGGGTCCTGTCTACAACCAGAAAGGAACTCTTAAAGTTAATGAAGGTGAACATCTTTCAGACGAACAAATGCTGAGCATGGACTGGTTCGTAAAAGGTGTTATAGGCTCCATTCCAAAATCCGGAAAATGATCCAAATTATTAGAAGAGATTAGCTGCCCGGCTAATCTCTTTTTTTCTTTTTTAAATAAGGAGTTCATATTGGCTCAAGATCATCCAAATCTTATCCAAATGAAAGGTATCACCAAGTCATTTTATGGCACTAAAGCAAATGATAATATAGATTTTGATCTTAAACTGGGTGAGATACACGCCTTACTGGGAGAGAACGGAACCGGTAAAACCACATTGATGAACATACTCACCGGTGTTTATTTCCCTGAAAGCGGGAAAATGTATTTTAAAGGTAAAGAAATTTCCCATAAATTTCCCGGTGAAGCTTTGAAGATCGGCATTGGAATGGTTCATCAGAGATTCAGCTTGATAGGAAATCTTACTGTACTGGAAAATATCATTCTCGGTCTGCCTTCCAATAAATTTCACTTAAATCTATCCGAACGTAAAAAACTGATCACGGAATATGCCGAGAAATATAACTTTTCTGTAGACCTCGATGCGATTGTGGATAAGCTTCCCATAGGGATAAAACAAAAAGTAGAAATTCTTAAAATGCTGGTGCGGGAAGTGGAGGTTCTCATAGTTGACGAACCTACTACTGTTCTTACCAAACAGGAAACCGACAACCTGATAGAGATCCTGAAAAAAATAGCATCCACCGGCAAAGGGGTGATCTTCATTTCCCATAAAATGAAAGTAGTTCGACAGGTAGCCGACCGGATCACCGTGCTTCGTAAAGGTAAAAACGTAGGTACAGTACTTCCGGAAGAGGTTTCATCACACGAACTGGCCAAGATGATGGTGGGACGTATAATAGAAAGTTCCATAGAAAGAATTTGCTGGAAATCTTCCAAGAAGATATTGCAGGTGGAAAACCTGCATGTACATTCCGATAAAGATCTTCTGGCTGTAGATTCTCTTTCTTTTGAAGTGTTCACAGGAGAAATTTTAGGAATAGCCGGGGTTTCGGGTAATGGTCAAACAGAACTGGCGGAAGCACTTACCGGAAACAGAAAGGTGCGAGATGGAAAGATCTGGTTCAAAGACAGGGTTATAACCAATCATTCAGCCATGGAAAGAATCGATGATGGTATCAGTTACATTCCTGCCGACCGCGTAAATGTGGGAGTTGCCGGGCAAAGAAGCATCTGGGAAAATCTGGGATTAAAAATATACAGGAAAGCAGAATACCACCAAGGTTACTTACTGAATAATAAAAAAATAAAAAATTATGCTGAACAAATAATTGAAAAATATGACATCCTGCAGCCGGGAATTAATTTTCCTGCTCTGCTTCTTTCCGGAGGAAATTTGCAGAAGCTTATCATCGGCAGAGAGATAGAAGCAGAAAGTGAATTATATGTATGTGTAAACCCCACCCGC